>CAYNOU010000022.1:27295-33584 GCA_964398885.1 uncultured Candidatus Cloacimonadota bacterium
AAGAGCATCTTTTGTATCTACAACAATCAGATTCTCAACTCCAGCAAGAGCGATAACTTTTTTCTCATTTTCAGATAATACATAACTATCTTTAGAATTCAAATTTATAATATTTCCCGAAAAATAATTTCTTTTTTCATCTTTAGGCATCATATCATAAACAGCTTTCCAGCTGCCAATATCATTCCAATCAATATCTACAGGCACAACTGCTGCATTATCTGCTTTTTCCATAACTCCAATGTCTATTGGAATACTTTGTAAACTTTGATAAATTTTTTTGATTTCCGATTTTTTATTTTGACCCCATAGAGTTCTAATTTTTACTAGTTGATGATATAAATCTGGCATATATTTTTTAAAAGCTTCTAATATTGAACCGAATGTCCACAGAAACATACCACTATTCCAGGAAAAGTTTCCAGAATGAAGAAAGGCTTTAGCAGTTTCAAAATCTGGTTTTTCCTTAAATCTTTTTACTTGAAATATAGGAAATTTTTGGATAGAAATTTTTTCCCCAGATTCAATATAGCCATATCCGGTTGCAGGAAAAGATGGTTGAATGCCAAAAGTAATCAAATTTTCACTTTCTCTGGCAAACTTTGCAGCGAATGAAACTATCTCAAGAAATTTATCTGGTTTTCCAATATAATGGTCTGCTGGAAGGACAAGCATTGTTTCGCCAGCAGTATATTTATCAGACAGCAAAATCGCGCCAAATCCGATACAAGCGGCAGTGTTTCTTCCATAAGGTTCTGCAATTATATTTTCTTCTGGAATTTTGGGAAGATGTTCTTTAACCAATTCTGTTTGTTCACAATTCGTAACAACATAAATATCTTTATATTCTATCAAAGGCAAGATTCTATCCACGGTTTGTTGAATCATAGACCGCTTGCCAAGAATATTTAAAAATTGCTTTGGTTTGCTTTTGGTACTAAGTGGCCAAAAACGAGTTCCTACACCACCTGCCATTATTAGTGCTATCATTTGTTACCTCTAAAAGTTATTAAATATCGGAGTAAGCAAATTCTGCTTGCGTTTAACACACCTCGTCCATCCCGATATGTCGGGGTATCCATCCCCTCCCACCGGATGCAGATAGGCAAGAGAGAATTATTGGGCAATGGTTGCCTTACACCGATTTAGTTCCGAGGAAGCAAAATCCGTTTGCATTATACACACCCCACGACTAAAGTCGCACCCCTCTCAAGAGGGGATTTTTATGGCAGAGGAATTGCAATGCTCCGATTTTGAGCAGGTATAAACTTCGGCAAAACTTCGGCAATTCATTTCTGTCTTAATCGATAATATCTCTTATTTAGTAGGTTTACATGGTATATCTTTGGAGATTTGGAGATAATTTTGGAGATAAATAGATTTTTTAAATTCAACGGTGTCTGATTCACCAGCTCTTATCTTTTCTATAATCTCATTATCCATATTTCCTTATTTCCCTATTCCCATATCCCCTTATACCCCTATACCCTATTCCTCCTCCTTGCTCCTCTGGTCAATTACATTCACACTGTCCAGAACCTGAAAACTAAAAAGAGTGTCTGAAATAGGCTGGTTGATAATCTGATTACTAAAGTTGAACTCAACTGCATTATTATACTTATCCTCATATTCAAAATGAATTATCAGGGAATCAGAATCAGAAAACATAATCATAACTTTTTTAAAATCGTTCATCTCTTCAGTGGGCAAAAATATAAAAAGATAACCCCCCTTAACTTTATGAGTTTCCTGAAGATTACAATAATTGAGATACTCCTTTGCCAATAATTCTGGTGATAATAAAAGTTGCCAGTAATTTGCATCCTGTTTTATCAGCTGTTTCTGTTCAGGAAAGTAAAACATCAATTCCTTTTCAGTTCCAATCATTAGTTGCTTCTTTGGATTTGAGTATTCCAGACGGATGTTATTTCCTTTTGTAAAAACCTTGCCAAGTGAAGTCTTTTCCATTTTCAAGTCTGGCCATAAATTTCTTTGTTCAAAATCTGCCTGAAAAGTTTTTATTCTTTCATTTCTTTCTAAAAAGGAATCAAGAAGTGAATCAGCAAAGAGAACTAGACAGCTGATGGACAAAGTTATTACTATTAGGAGAGATATTTTAATTTTCATAATTTTAGTCTTTTCAGCCATAGGCTGATCCACCTCTGGTGGAAATCTTTAGTCTTTAATCTTTCCAGCACTTTAATCTTTAATCTTTTTAAAATCCTAATCTATCTAAATCTTCCTTTTTGATTAGAACTTTTCTGGCTTTGCTTCCTTCAACATTTTCAACAATACCAGCTCTTTCCATCATATCGATAAGCCTGCCTGCTCGGGCATAGCCGATGCGGAACTTTCTTTGCATCATTGAGACTGAAGCAAACTGCCTTTCAACAACGATACGAACTGCCTCTGGGTAAAGTTCATCATCGTATTCAAAATCTTCACCAGAAACATCTGAAGGTAAAGAGATGTCCATTTCAGGTCTTGGATATTGCGATAAATATTTTACCAATCTTTTCACTTCCTCGGTAGTTACAAGCGAGCCGTGAATTCTAATAGGTGGCTTCTTACCAAGTGGAGAGAAAAGCATATCTCCTTCACCTAGTAATCTTTCAGCACCATTTACATCCAAAACTGTTCTTGAATCTACTTTGGAATAAACCTGAAAAGAAATACGCGAGGGAAAGTTTGCTTTTATCATACCATTTACAATATCCACTGATGGACGTTGAGTGGCAAAAACAAGATAAATTCCTACTGCACGCGCCATTCCTGAAAGCCGTTGTAAAGGCTTTTCAATCTCATGTGCCAGACTTTGCATAAGGTCTGCTAATTCATCAACCATAATAATAAGATATGGGAGGGGTTCTATTTCTTCATTTTTATTGCCTTCAAAATTATGAAAGAGTTCATTGTATCCATCTATATCGCGAACATTATGCATAGCAAAGGTATCATAACGTCTTTCCATTTCTCCAACAGCCCAATTAAGGATGTATAATACATCTTTAGTGTTTGTTATGACCTCTTTAATAAGATGCGGAATTTTTTCATAAACTGAGAGTTCAATCTTCTTAGGGTCAAAAAAGATAAATCTTACTTGTTGTGGTGTGGCACGATAGAGTATTGAATTTACAATAACATTTAAGCAGACACTTTTGCCAGAGCCAGTTAATCCTGCGATGAGCAGATGTCGTAAGTCCTTCAAATCAGTAACAAATGGTTTTCCTGTTATAGTTTTACCAAGAGCAATTAAGGTTGGTGAAGGGTTGTTTCTCATCTCTTCAGAATTTAGAACATCTTTAAGACAGATTATATCAGGATGTTTATTGGGAATTTCAAAGCCGAGAGTATCTTTTCCAGGAATTGGTGCAACAATACGGATTTTAGAAGCTTTCATAGCAAGAGCAAGGTCATCTGCAAGAGCAGTAAATTTGCTTATTTTCATTCCCGGCGCAGGTCGGACTTCGTACTGGGTAATTATAGGACCGACATTTACATTTGTTACTTCGCCTTCAATGCCGAATTCAGCAAGTTTTGAGCGTAAAAGACTGCTATTATCTTGAATCTCCTTCTCTTTTACTTCTAAGTTTTGTTTGCTGAGTGAGTATGAACCTGTTAATATCTTATTAAAATCTGGAAGGGTATATTCTTCATCAGATGTAATGCTTTTTAAAGGTCTTTCAAATGGTTTACTAATAGGTGGCATTGTGATTTTTTCTGTTCTTTCAGCTTGTTCAGAGGATATTACTTCTGGTTTTAGATATGAAATTGATGGTTTTCTGGTTTGAGTATAAGCTTTTCGTTTTTTCTTAAAGAATGGGAAAACGAGTAGGAAGAATTTTTTTAACCATTGAGCGATTCTTTCTGGTTCAAATATGAAAATTAAAGTACCTAATAGAGCCAATCCCAATAAGATGGAAGTTCCAAGACTTTTGAAAATTGGATATAATATCTTTTCTATGAAGAACTTAAAAACAATCCCAGTTCTATAAGGTAAGTTACCACCAACTGCCAGATAAAAGAGAATTACCCAAACTAAGAATAGTAAAATTAAAATCAGCTTACTGGAAAGTTTTTTGATTTTATATCCGAATATTAAAAGAAATCCACCAATAAACAAAAAAACAGCGAATGCAAAACTAAATGGTTTACTGAATAGAAAAATGAAAGTATAGGATAATAATGCGCCGAATGGTCCTATCATATTTCTTGAATAAGGGAATTTTAAAGTTATAACTTCAATAAAATTAAGCTTGGCGTTTTTTATTGATACTATATCATCCATTGTAAAAGAGTATAATGAAAAAAAGAGCAATAAGCCTAAAGCTATAAGAATTAATCCTAAGATTAATTTTGGTTTGGGGTCTTTTTTATTCATAATTTATTTGAAAATAGAAACTTGATACTTGAAACTTGAGGTTTTCCCAATTTCCAGTTTCAAGTTTCATTTTAGTTATGCCTGATATAAATAATATCACCATCTTTAACTAAATATTCTTTTCCTTCTAAAAAGAACTTACCAGCGGTTTTCAATTCTTTTTCAGAACCATACACTTTGAAATCTTCAAAAGAATACCGTTCCGCACGAATAAATCCTTTTGCAAAATCAGTATGCACAGTTCCAGCTGCATCAAGTGCTGTGCTACCAGTCCGTAAGGACCAGGCTCTTACTTCATTCTTACCAATTGTGAAGAAACTGATTAAACCTAATGTTTTGTAAGATATTCTTGTCAACTTTTTTATAGCGGATTCTTTGATATTGAACTCTTTCATGAATTGCCTTGCATCCTCTTCATTTAGTTGATTTAATTCCATTTCAAATTTTCCAGCAATTTCAACGACTTCTTTTTTTTCATTACGCCGAATAACAGATATTAAATCATCATTTTTACCAATGTTTTCATCATCCACAGTTAGTATAATAAAAATTGGCTTAAGAGTAAGAAATTGATAACCGCTAAGCAATTTCAGTTCATGAGATTGGAGTTCAAGTTTTTGAAGCATTTTACCATAACTAAGGCAATTATAACATTTTTCAATAATCTTTTTCTCTTTTTCCAATTCTGAGGTTTTAAATCCTTGTTTTAACTGTTTATTGATTGAGCCGATTTTCTTTTCGCATATTGTTAGGTCGGAAAATACAAATTCAGTTTTAATAGTTTCAATTTCTCTTAACGGCTCGGGAAGAATACCTGTAAGATTAAATTTTCGCACAACTATTGCCAGAGCATCTACAGTTCGCAAAGTTCCCAGAAACTGGCTGGAGAAGATTTCTTTTTTTGCCTCATTCTTTTTGATTCCCACAAAATCAAGGTATTCAATAGTTGCATATACAGTTTTTGCACGATTAAAAGTCCTATTTAGATAGTCCAGCCGTTCATCGGCAATATTAACAGTTGCAAGGTTTGGTTTTATATTTCCAGTGTAATAATCAGACACTTCTGCATTACTTTTTGTGACTGCATTAAATACAGTTGTTTTGCCACTCTTTGGCATTCCTACTAATCCAATCTTTATCATAATTATTTTCTCTTTTCTAAGAAGGGGATGTATTTGTCAATTTATATTTTGAGCAGATGATATATAGATAAAATTGTGATTTTTTTTTCTTGACATAAAATTAAATATAATAGAAAAATATTTTTATGTAAATAATAATTTTAAGGAATTAAATTATATTTTGTGATATTAATGAATGTGCGAACAAATTGCATAAAAGGGAGAAATAATGGAACTTGCAAAATCATTCATCGTAAATAATAAAGGTGATATTCAATCGGTTGTATTAGATTATAAATATTATCAAAAAATAGAAGAAATGCTTCTTGATTATGGTCTGTTAAAAGCAATGGAAGAAGTAGAGGACGATGAAGAATTTAATTTAGAAGAAGCAAAGATAAAACTACATTATAAAGATGAAGATTAGTTTTAAGAGTGCATTCTTGAAAGACCTTGAGAAATTACCTTCAGATTATAAGAGAAAAATTGAACATCTTGTATTTACTGAAATTCCAAAGATTGATAATCTTTACGATATAAAAAACATTAAAAAAATCCGAGGGGATAAGAACTATTATAGAATTCGGGTTGGGGGTTATCGGATCGGGTTTGAAGAGCGTAATGGTGAGTTAGTCTTTATGCGAGTTTTAAATAGAAAAGATATTTATCGTTATTTTCCATAAAAAAGATTGTGATATTTTTTCTTGACATAAGATTAAATTTATAAATATCTATAGTGGTTCCATATTTTCGGACAGTTCAATAAGTTTACTTGACACGAGAAAAC
>CAYNOU010000023.1:0-8723 GCA_964398885.1 uncultured Candidatus Cloacimonadota bacterium
ACCATTACAAATGGTGTTAGGATCGTTTCAATATATTTGTGGCTAGAAAGGGTCTTTATATGAAAAAAATATTCTTAACGCTCACCCTATCTATTCTCATTTTTAGCTGTTTATGGGCTGAAAATAGCTTCACAATTGCCCAAATGACTGAAAATAATATCCAACTCAAACTGCATATAGATGAATACTCCTTTTCTGATATTAGTATTAAGGGAAAATTATATCAAAATATTGAACTCTCGGGAATTAATTTTCTCAAACTTAGTGAAGAAGGCGCCCCACAACTTCCATTCTTCTCAAAGGTGATTGGCTTACCCCCGGATGGAAATATCTCTGCAAAAATAATATCTGAAAATCATAAAATAATTGAAAACAAAAATATATCCTACAATCCAACATATTTTGAAAAGAATGACGAATTAATTGCAAATTTTGATATTCCAGCAAGTTATCAAAATCGGGCATTTCTGCCTGATAAATTAATTGAATCTGAATTGGCTGGATATGTTGGAAACAGATATTTGGGCGTAGTTCGGATCTTCCCAATCCAATTCAATCCAAAAGAGAATAAAGTAAAAATTTATACTGACTTAACAATTAGTATCAGAATCACTGGAAAAAACAAAAAAAATAATCCGCCAGCTGGCGGAGGCTCAAATTATATTGATAACATAGCTGATGATTTTATTCTTAACAATAAATTATCAAAAAATTGGAGAAAAGAAAAGGAACCTTCCTATTATCCAAAACATAAACAAGATGAGTCTGTAATAAATAAATTCCAATTTATTATTGACCAAAAAGGAATTTACAAAACCACTTATTCTTTTCTAAAAGATACGGTCGCATTCTGGCAAGATTCTTTACAATTTAATTATCAATTTGACTTTGATATTGATGAGATAAACCCTAAATATCTGGAATTAAGCAATAAAGGAAACCCTGTTCCAATATATTTTTCTGGTGAATATGATGGTTCTTTTGATGAGGAAGATTATTTTGAGTTTTATGCTGATATCAATCACGGAAAAGATTGCTTTTATGATAACTATTCATGGGAGAACTACTTCACGCTTGAATATAATGAAGGACATTTAGGAGCACGACTTGCTGTTGAAGATTGTGGATTATACGAAACAGACCCCCGTAAATATAAAAGACCGTATCTTTTTGATACAACCCTTCACTTAGAAAAACAAAGTCTCTATGCCAAACTCAGTCAAGTATCTAATATAAGAGAAGATTTATGGTTTTGGACTCAAATCAGTGCTCCTAATATGAAAAGCTTCCCATTTATATTACACAATCCTGTGCAGACAAATGCGAGAAGTGCCACCATCAATGTTGCATTATTTGGAAATACATATTACAAAACCGACCCGGAGACGGGCGAGGTAACAAACTCAGGAATGCATCATGCATTGGCTTATATTAATGCATCTCAGGTAGGTAATGTAATATGGGGGGGGCAATTTGCAGAGAACTCTGGTCAAACAGAAGCAATCATTACAGGAACAATATCAAATGACAACTTGAATGATGGCACTAATATGATTTATATTTCTATGCCTGGTGATACAGATGCCAGTTATGATATGGTTATGTTGAATTATATTGATATTACATACTGGCGTGAATATACTCCTTACGATGGTATATTGGAATTCAATAAACCATCCTTTTTGGACCCTCAATTACTCCAATTTGAGATTAACGGTTTCCAGTCCTCAGATATTGATGTTTATAAAATTGGCGTAAGTAAATTAGAAAATGTCAGCATTGAATCAACAATGCCTGCTGGCGGCTCACCATTCATAGTAACATTCCAAGATGAAGTAATTGATGATTCAACAAAATATATTGCAGTAAGTTCTGAAAAAAAATTAGTCCCAAAATTTGTAAAACCAGATATACCAAGCAATCTACACGATACAAATAATCAGGCAGATTATATTCTAATTTCTATACGAGATTTTATTAATGATGAATCAATACCTGAATTCATCTCTCACTGGCAAAATTATGGAAATCTAACGGTGAAGCCAGTTGCCTTAGAAGACATCTTTGACGAATTTAGTTATGGAATACGCTCTGCTCAGGCAATCCAGGATTTTCTGAAATATGCGTATAATAATTGGCAAGAACCTGTTGTTCAATATGTTCTCCTTTTAGGTGATGCCTGCTATGATGAGCGAGATTCTTCTCCAGATAAGAAGTACAGTATAGTCCCAACAAGTATGAGCTGGTCATATGATATCGGGGCAACCGTTGACGATAATTGGTTTGCTTGTATTGTTGGAGATGATGAACTACCTGATTTATCGATTGGCAGAATTCCAATCTGGGAAAAGGAGCAAATTGCTCCTGTCTTAGAAAAGACAATTCATTATAATACCAAACCAAATTTCAATGATGTTTGGCGTAATCATTGTATGCTGATTGCAGGTGGAGCTGGGACTTTTGAGGAACAAAATGAAAGACTAAAAGCAAAATATATTCCTGATACTTATCGTGTTTCCAGAATTTATGCACAACGACCACATGATGACCCATATTGGGGAGGAACCACTGACCTGAAGGACTACATTGATGATGGGACAGCATTTATCCAGTTTATGGGACACGGCGGTGGCCAGATATGGTCAGACCTTAATTTGTTAAATCTTGCAGATATTTCTACTCTTTTTAATGATAATTATCCCATTATTAGTAGTCTGACATGTTATACTTCAAACTTCGAATACGCAAAGTGCAGCTCTTTGGGGGAAGCATTCATTATTGAACCAGAAAAAGGTGCTATCGGATTCTTTGGAGGTGCTGGAAAAGGATTTCTAACCCAGGATGAAGTTTTAGCAGAATTTATGCTTAATAATATCTTTAATAGAGATATGCGTAATTTTGCAGAATTATCAAATCTTTCCAAAATTGAATACTGTATTTATCATGGTTTTGGATTCACGGGTTTAACATTCCTAAGATCTTTCAATTATTTGGGTGACCCAGCAATTAATATCGTCCTTCCTAAAAAGAGCCTGAATGTTGAATTAGATAGTCATGAATTTATCATAGGAGATACTGTTCAAATATTTATTAATAATATAGACTCAACATTAAATAGAGTTGCATATTATATCACTGATGAGCAAGACTTAATCCCTGACCCATATCACGAGGATGAAAAAAAACAGGTTGAGCTTTATGATATTAATAGAAAATTCTATAATGATTCTGGATATGAATACATAATTGATACAACCCATACCGAACCAGAATTTACACAAATAGTCAGAAGTTATGCTTATGATGATACAAGTGATTATATTGGATATACCAAATTTACAGTAGGTAAGTCAGCTATTTTTGATATTAAAACTATCCCATCAGTTCCTTGTCTTGGAGATTCTGTTACAATTTCTGCAAAAGTATTTGATAAAGATGGTATTGATTCTGTAAGATGTATCTGGTGGACAAATCAGTTAATACCAAATGAAATTCCTATGATAGCAAACGGAATAAAGTATACGACGATTAATAATATACCTCCATTCTACACAAAAAATACTGTCTGCTATCAAATTGAATATGTTGATAGCTTAGGCAATTATAATATAAATAATATTGAGGAAGATTTCAACAATTGGGATGATAATTCTCCCACAGGTATTGATACCTATAATGGAAACGGTGGTATCTGGACTACTTATAATGGTATGTGTTCAAATGATAATGCTTATGAAGGAAATACAGTCAAACTGTCTAATGAAATTGGTTCTTATCTATTGTCACCCTCCAATCAAAATATTGGTGCTATTTCATTCTATTATAAATTGTATAGGCCTTCTACAGACACTTCAAGGTGTGCCAGATATAGTATCCAATATAAAGTTGGAGCCGGAGAATGGAATACTATTGGCAATTTTTCTGGTTCTGAGGTAAATGAATATAAAAGATATTACTATTCAATAAATAAGAAAGGAGATATTCAAATCCAGATAATAGAGACTGATACAACAGAAGAAGCAACAAATGAGGAATTCTATTTAGATAACTTCTGGATCAGTGATAGCTATTATACCTATGAATTAACAGCACCAGATATCAATCTTCTTAGTTTTGATTACACAATTTATGATAAATCTACATATTTTGAGGTTGTGCTGCGTAACGATGGTAAACTCGCATCTCCACCAACTGTTGAAAATCCAGCCACATATCCGCTCAAAATCTTTAATAATGGCTTTCCTATCACTTCCATCACAATCTGCGAAAGCCTATTACCTATGCAGAGTAAGAAGTATCTTCTTCCATTTTCCCTCCCTTCTGGAGAATATTATCTTACAGCTAGCGTTAATCCAGACCATACCTTCCCAGAATTAGATTACAGTAATAATATCTATCCTAAAACATCTCCTAAAATGTTTTATCTTAATAGTTTCCTCGTAAACCCAAATGTTGAATCTTCTCATGCCAGTCTTGATTCTAATCTGGTTGTTACATTTCCTGCTGGAATTGTAGATGAAGATAGTTACTTTTATATTAATAAAGTAGAAATAAACAGTATTGATTCTCAGCCTGATATTTCTCAAATACTATTAAAGAATGTGGGAAAAGTTAGTTATGAAATAGGCATATTTGATTCTACTGAATTAACAGAATCTGGAACCTTCCAAAATAACAAAAATATCACATTAACATTTAATTATTCAGAAACTGATAGCTTAACACAATCTTTAGAAAAAAAAAGAAATTTTAAAATGTATCGCTATAAGCCTGAATTTATGCATTGGTTTTTACTTGGAGGAGATATATATCCTGAAAATGATTCTGTAACATATACTTTTGTAGAAAAACCTGGGATTTATTCTCTCTTTCAGAACAATGACTTTACTCCTCCAATAATTAATGTGAATGTAGAAGGTCAGGAGTTTACAAACGGCGAGTATGTGGACGATAATGCTATTTTTTCTTTTCTTCTTCAGGATGACAATGGAATTAATGTAGAGAAGATTAAACTCTTTCTGAATGGTGAGACAGTCACAAATTACAGTATATCAAAACAAAATTTGAATTTGGTGCCTGTTAAATATCAAATAGATGTTGATAAAGGAAGTTATACAATTATTATTTCTGTAAGTGATGCTAATGGAAACTATCAAGAATGTGTAGTTAATTTCTCAGTCCAAAAAGAATTCAATATTATTCATATTGGAAATTACCCAAATCCTGTGCGTTCAGTAACGAGTGACCCGAATAATGAAGGAAGAACAAGATTTACATATACGCTAACTGATGATGCGGATGATATAAAAATAAAAATATTCACAGTATCTGGCAGAGTTGTCAACACCCTTTCTGACCTACCAACAACTGTTGGATATCACGAATATCCGAGGGCGATGAAGGGATGGGACTGTATAGATTATGATGGAAGAAAATTGGCAAATGGCGTATATTTCTGGAAAATTATCGCAAAAAAAGGGGGAAAAGTAATTGAAAAAATAGAAAAGTTGGCAATTCTAAGATAAGAGATCATAAATTTTAAATGTCAAATATCAAATTACAAATAAAGTTCAAGGCCCAAATGCCCAATAAATAAGATGAATGTTATCTTAATCTATCAAGAAGAAAATTTAATTTGAAATTTGGTATTTGGTTTTCATTTGACATTTGTAATTTTAGAAGCCCTTTTGTGGTAAAAGGATTTAAAATGAAAAAGTATTTAATCTTCATTTTTATTTTATTAATTCCACTTGTCATAAATGCAGGACGATATGCTGGTGATTTTATGATGATTGGAACCGGAGTTCGACCACTTGGAATGGGGGGAGCTTTCGTGGCTGTTGCTGATAATGGCAATGCTATTTACTGGAACGCTTCTGGATTAGCTCAAATAACGGAAATTGAAGCTGAGGCTATGCATGCCTTTTTATACAAGGAATTGGCAGTTTATGACTTCCTTTCTTTTTGCATACCTTTGCCTGCCAATACCACCATCGGTATTAGTTTCACGCGTCTCTCTATCAATAATATACCACTTTATGATGAAAAATGGCTGGTGGGAACTACTGTGGATAAAAGATCTTCAGATGTAAATTCTCATTTAACTGGCAATCCAGATGGAACTTTCTCCAGCTCTGACCAGCTCTTTGAGTTTGCGTTTGCAAAAAATGTGTTTCATATTTTTGATTTAGGTTGGGCGCTTTTTGATTTACCTGTAGACCTTTACTTCGGCGGAACATTTAAATTTATTAAAAGGGATCTCTACAAAAATATGGGGACTGGCATGGGATTTGACTTTTCCTCTATGTTAAAAACAGACTTTGCTTTACTTACAGATGTAGATTGGCTTGGTGCAATCAAATTTGCAATCAACCTGCAAGATGTTGCTGGAACGGAAATCACCTGGGATACTGAATCTAAACACAGAGACGAGATTATCACTAACCCCAAAATAGGATTGGCTGTGGTCCAACCACTTGACTTTATAAATTCAGAACTTATTTTAGCCTATGACTGGGATAATATGTATAAATACACTCGTCATATAGGAGCAGAATTTAACTATCACAACCTTATTTCTGTGCGCTCTGGACTTTATGATAAACATTTCACTGCAGGGATAGGAGTTAAATATAAACAATATAACATCAATTATGCCTTTATTACAAACAATGATTTAGGAAATTCGCACAGAATCGGGCTAACTGTAAATTTTTAATCGGTCTCGGCTGGGCCGAGCCCAGACGGAGAAGATTCTTTCATAATTATTTAAAAACCGTAATTTTTATATCTTAAAATTTTTATCGTAAAACTAACTTGCCTCTTTGAAAATTAACTTAACTAATTAAAAAATTATGGAAAACAAGACATATACAGTTAGAGATTTACCAATAGAAGAACGACCACGAGAGCGTTTGCAAAGAATCGGTGTGGATAATCTTTCCACCCAAGAACTGCTCGCGCTTGTTATTGAAAAAGGCGGGAAAGGACAATCTGTGCTGACTCTTGCTCAAAATTTACTGGCTCATTTTGGTAATCTCAATAATATTAAAAATGCCAGCATTGAAGAGTTGAAAAAGGTAAAGGGCATCGGTTTTGCTACTGCCTGTAAACTGCAAGCTGCTTTTAAATTGGGCGAAAAAGCAGAATTGCATCTCCCAAAATATGGTGAAAAAATTGAAGGGCCTGAAAGTGTGTTCAGTCTCTTAAAGAATGAAATCGGAGACAAAAAAAAGGAGAGCTTTTATATTCTTTCTTTAACAACCCGAAACAATTTAATAAGCGTAGATAAAGTATCAACAGGCACTTTAAGTGCAAGTTTGGCTCATCCGCGTGAAGTTTTTCTGCCAGCAATAAGGAATTCTGCATCAACTGTAATCATTGTTCATAACCATCCTTCTGGTGACACGCAACCTTCCGAAGATGATTTGGAAATTACCAAAAGATTACTGGAATCAGGTAAGATTCTGGGAATTGATGTGGTTGACCATATTATTATTGCAAAAAACAACTATTTTAGTTTTAAGGATAAGAGGTTAATATAAATTATGAAAGAATTATTAACAAAGCAAGAAAGTAAGACATTAGAATTCAAAAGAGAATTAAATGATTTTAATAAAGAAAAAGTGCTCCAAACAATTATAGCTTTTACTAATGGGAGTGGTGGAAATTTTGTTTTTGGTGTTGATGATGATAGAAAGATTATTGGAGTAGCAAATCCTTTTGAATTGGAAGAAAAATTATCAAATATCACTTTTGACAGCATAAATCCTACTATCCGCATTGATGCAGTATTTATAACAGAACAGAATAAAACAATAGTTGTAATAAAAATACCATTAGGAATTGAAACCCCATATTATCTAAAAAATAAAGGAATGGAAAATGGAACTTATATCAGAGTGGGGTCTACCACAAGACTCGCAAGCAAAGAGATAATTAAATCATTACAATTAAGGGGTGAAAATATCAGTTATGATTCTCAGATTGATTATAGATTTTCAAAAGATGACATTGATTTTCTAAAAATGAAAAGATTTTTTAAAGAAAAAAAGGATATTGAGATAAAAGAAGATCATCTTTTTATGTTCAATCTTTTAGCAAGGAGTGATAGGAAAATCTATCCAACTGTAGGAGGAATGTTACTGTTCCCAAAGAAAGAATATATTGAATATGATTATGCAAAGATAAAATGTGCTCATTTTAAAGGAAATACTCCTGATATATTTATTGATAAAGCTGAATTTCGTGGAAGTCTTATTAACCAGATTGAAGCAACAATAAAGTTTATCAAATCAAATATAAAACTATCTGCTACAATTGGTGATGTATATAGAGAAGAAAAATATGAATATCCTATTCCTGCTTTGCGAGAAGCAATTGTCAATGCAGTAACTCATAGAAATTACCTTTTGAAAGGTCAGGACATCAAAGTTGCTATTTATGATAATAGAATTGAGATAAGCAGTCCCGGTGAATTACCTGCTGGATATTCTGTTGAAGATATTGGAAAAATAGATTTCTCTAAATTGCGTAATATCGTAATCGGTAGAGTCTTCTCTGAATTAAAGATTATTGAGCAATGGGGACGAGGTTTTTCTAATATCATTGAGTCTTGTAAGCAATACGAAAATATAGTTCCAGAGTTTAAAGAAGAATTGTTGCAGTTTAAGATTATTTTTTGGAATAAGAAAATAGATAAAAAAGTCGGTGAAAAGGTCGGT
>CAYNOU010000023.1:8823-29984 GCA_964398885.1 uncultured Candidatus Cloacimonadota bacterium
TAAGATTATTTTTTGGAATAAGAAAATAGATAAAAAAGTCGGTGAAAAGGTCGGTGAAAAAGGCGGAGTAAAATTAACTGAAAATCAACAAAAAATCTTGCTGCTGATTTCAAAAAATTCATATATTTCTGCACGAGAAATTTCCAGAATAATCAGAATTTCTCAAAGGAAAACAGAAGAGAATATATCTAAGCTAAAACAAAAAGGTCTCCTTAAAAGAATCGGTCCCGCTAAAGGCGGCTATTGGGAAATTGTAGAATGATTTTAAGAGATGGAGAGAAAGAGAGATTATGAGTAAAAATAATTACCAAAATTGGACATAAAATATAAATTACCAAAATTTACTATAAAAGCGATAAGGAAAATGAGGATAGAGAGAGAATAAAGAAATATTATGAGTAAAGAAAACAAATTAGAATACCATTCCTTAACAGATACTATTTATCCTGAAAGTAAATATTGATTGAATTAAATTGACAGTATTTTTGTTTACCTGTATAAATTCATACAGAAAGTATAAAATATGAAAAACATTGAAGCAGTTAAAATATTGAAGGATTCTGGAAAGAAAATTTTTACTCTTTCAGAAATAAAGAATCTTTTTGCTATTGAAAAGGACAACACGGTATATAAAAAAGTAGAATTTTTAATAAAAGATGGCATAATAAAAAGAATAATAAAAGGAGTTTATTATTTTACTTTTTATCCTCCTTCTGACTTTGAATTGGCAAATTCCATTTATCAACCATCCTATATTTCTCTTTCCTCAGCTTTAAACTTTTATGGAATTTTAGTTCAAGTGCCATATAAAATAACTTCTGTTACATCAAAATTAACTCGGGAAATAAACATCAGAGAAGGAACATTCAAATATTCCCATATTACAGAAACCTATTTCTGGGGATATCAAAAAATTGAAGGATTTCTAATTGCATTACCAGAAAAAGCTCTTCTGGATACTATATTCTTTATGTGTTTGGGAAGAGCTTCTTTGAATTATGATGAATTTTTGTTAGACGAGATTAATTTTAAAAAATTCAGAGAAATGACTGAAAAAATTAAAAATCCAAATTTCCACAGATTTTTAAAAAAATTGAAATTATGATTACAAAAGAACAAATTAAAGAATTGTCAAAAAGAAAGAGGATAAATCAAGATACAATCCAGCGAGAATATCTTCAGATTTTATTTTTGAAAATTCTATATACTGATAAGTTATCACAGAAAATTTATTTCAAAGGCGGAACAGCAATTCACTTGCTTTTAGGTTCTTCACGATTCTCAATGGATTTGGATTTTAGTTCAGAAATATATTCAGATTCTCTTGGTAAATTATTAGAAAAGATTGTTGATAGAATGATTTTGGAAATTCCAGATGTCAAATTAAAATCATCAAAAAAAAGAATCAATCATTCATTCTCTAAGATTCTTTCCTATTATCCAAAAGAGAAGAAATACCCTCTTAATATTGCAATTGATTTCTCTTTAAGAGAAAAACCTATGAAAAAAATTCAAATAACAGTATTAAAAACAGATTTTCCAATAAGTGGCTTGCCTGTAATTTCACATCTACATTGGCAGGAAATATTAGCTGAAAAAATTAGAGCTATCTTGATTCGTGGACAAGGAAGAGATTTATACGATATTTATTATTTGGTTATGAAAAATATCGCAGTCGATTGGGAAATGGTGAAAGAAAAAATGAAGATATACCCACAAGTTAATATTGATAAAAATGTTGATGCTCTTATTAGAAAAATTGAAAAATTTGAAAACAAAGAACTTAAAAAAGATTTAACCCAGTTTTTACCTGAATCTGAAAGAAGGACACTTTTGCCAATATTGAAAGATGGGTTAATTAAAGAACTTAGAAAATTAAAGAAGTAAAGTAATCTATCAATGAGATTGATATTAAAAAACTGAAAGAGAATTAACCAATGTAAGATATTCATAAAAGTAGAATAAAAATATTTGTAATAAATTCCAACAAATACTTGACAGTATATCTTACATTTGTTCTTTTTGTGCAAAAGGAGAAAAATGAAAAATTTTTACAAAAGTTTAGGAAAAAGGATAAAAAAATTAAGAGATGAGGCAGGTCTTTCCCAAGAAAAGTTCTCACAAATGCTAAAAATGAAAAGAGTTTCAATTTCTCAAATAGAAAATGGTGTAAGAAAGTTAACTGCTGAAGAAATTACAAAAATTGCTAAACTGTTTAATATTTCAACTGATGCACTTCTTAACTTAGAAGAAGATATAAAAGTCGTTCTGGAAGAAGGGATCCGCCAGTTGGCGGAAAAGAAAAAGAGAGAAATACGAATAAGTGTCCCACAAAAAAATGTAGAAAAATTTAAGGAAGTCTTGCTTTACATCTTAAACAAAGTTGGCTCAAAACCAAATATCGGAGAAACGGTTCTGTACAAACTCCTTTATTTTATTGATTTCAATTTCTACGAAAAATATGAGGAGCAGTTAATTGGTGCAACTTATATCAAAAATCAATATGGACCTACACCAATAGAATTTGCAAAAATTGTTAAAGAGATGGAAGGAAAGGACCTGGTGAAAATTCAGGGTAAATATTTTCAATATCCCCAAACCAAATATCTGCCTTTAAGAAAACCCTATTTAACTAAACTAAAAGCAAATGAGACAGCAGAAATTGACGAGGTATTAGAAAGGCTTTCTGATATGAATGCAGCTCAAATAAGTGAATATTCACACAATGATGTGCCCTGGCTAACAACCGAAGATAAGCAAATAATTGATTATGAAGCAGTTTTCTACCGTACCTCTCCTTATTCAGTGAGGTCATATTCTGAAGAAAATATTTAATAATATCAAAAAACTTCCAGAGTTTGAGAAAGATCTTAAGAAACTTTCCAAAAGATTCCAAACTCTTAAAGATGATTTGGAAGTATTTATAGAAAAACAGTTAAAGTTATACCACAAATTAAAAATTGACAATAAAGGAGTTGTTCAAATAAGTAATCTTGGTATAGATTATCCCCAAATTTACAAAGCAAGAAAATTTGCCTGTAAATCATTAAAAAGCACCGGCTCAAGAAGTGGCATAAGAATAATCTATGCTTATTATGAGAAAGAAGATATGATAGAATTCATTGAGATTTATTATAAAGGTGATAAGGAAAATGAGGATAGAGAGAGGATAAAGAAATATTATGGAAAAAGTTGACACTCTAAAGGAGTTTGATTGACAATTCTAAAAATAAAGTTTTTATATACAAATATTTATGCATATTTAAATTGTGAGTAAAAAAAATAAAACTAATGGAGGAATAATATGAGTTTAGTAATAACAACCTTTGTGCCAGAAGGCATTGTTATGGCTTCTGATAGCCGACAAATCATTACTATTGAAGCCAAATCGACTGACGGAAAATCTTTAAAAAAAATCGAGACAATTAATTCTGATAATGTTTACAAAACCTTTCTTTTATCAAGATTCAACAAATCAAACAATCCAATTTTTCAAGTAGGAGTAAACTCTTTTGGTAAAGATCTCTTAGGAGGTATCTCAACAGCTAGTCACATGAAAATATTTGTCGAAGAAAAATTAAAAGATGAAGATAGTGTAACCACAATTCCTAAAAAATTAGTGGATTTCTTTAGAAAGGATTTTCCGACTGCTGATACAGGATTTCATGTAGTTGGATACAAAAAAGAGGATAAAAAGAGCATTCCATATGTTTATTATTGTCATGTGGGTAAGAATATCTCTAATCAAAGGAAAAATGTTAAACCAGATGGTAGTCTAAATTATGGTTCAACTTGGTCAGGACAAATTGATGTTCTTGCTGGAATTCTACAACCATCCTTACTTCCAGGACCCAAAGGTAAAGCCCTTACAATGAAAAAACCTCCAATTATATGGGGTGCAATGTCCCTTCAAGATGCAGTTGATTTTTCAATTTATGCAATACGCACTACAATTGATACTATACGTTTTCAAGCTCGTTTCAAAAATGTAGGTGGTCATATTGATGTATTAGTAATTACACCAGAAGGTGCAAAGTGGATACAAAGAAAAGAATTAAAAGGAGAATATTAATTTCTTATGGCTATAAGAAAGTCTCAAAGTGAAAAATTTAAAGAAGAGATTGAAAATTATTATAATGAAAATAAACAATCTATTATAAAGAGCGATTTTGATATTTTTCATTTTTCAGTTCAGCAAAAGTTGTGGGAATCTACCTATTATAGTAACGAAATTGTAAATTTTTATGAAAATGACTTTGCTTACCATGACAATCAAGGTGAGACAATTCAAACAGCCACAATAAGTACTGGCTTAAATTTAAATAAATTAGAAATAACAAGATATTGTAATCTTTATATTGGTGGCTATTTTATGAGTGTTATGAGTATTTTTGATTCGCTTGCTCATGAAGTTAATACTCTATTTAAGTTTTTAAATTCTAAAACTCAAACAAAAATTTATCTCTATACAATTATTAATGAATTTAAAAAGAAAATGCCTAATTCTGAATTTTATAAATTTACATCAGAAATTTTATCGAATAAGGGGTGGTGGAAAATATTAGGTAAATTTAGAAATGCAATTACTCATGAAGGAATAATGGCAAAGGATATCGATATTTCTTTTGATGCAATAGTTGGAAAAGAAATATTAAAAAAAATTCATCTACCAGATAATCCCCAAAAGAGACCATTTACATATAAAAAAGACTATGAAATACAAAGTTTTATTGAAAATCATCATAAAAATATTCCATCTACAATAGAGAGTTGTTATAAAAAACTTATCAAAGATTTAGAAAATTCTAAAAAATTACCAATACAAGTATAACTTGATTAGAAACAGACTTATAAAAAGTTGGACCCAATAAAGAAGGTTATTGGAAAATGATGAAATGATTTTTAAATATCGATTGAAAAATTTAAAAGAGAAAGAAAAATATGAGCAAAAATAATTACCAAAATTGGAAAAAAGAAGAATTAATTAAAGAAATGTAAAAACTTCTCATTTAGAAATAAATAGAAAGTGATGATACAAAATATGAAAAAAGAAAATTTTTACAAACCACAAAAAGAAGAAATAGAAGCAAATCCGAAATGGCAACATCCAGGTGGTAAGTTGCGTGAAGAAGGTGCAGAAACCCTAACTGATGCGGAACTTTTGGCTATTATAATATCTACAGGCATAAAAGATAAACCGGCTGAAAAAATTGCCAAAGAAACTTTGGATAAATTTGGTAGCTTCAAAGGTATAGCAAATCAACCTCTCCAAAAATTCCTGAAGATTAAAGGATTGGGCGATGTAAAAATTATTAGAATTGCAGCAACTTTTGAAATCGCCAGAAGAATTGCAAAAGAGGTGTTAAGGGATAGCAATGAAAAAGTCTAAAATCTCTGAAAAAACAAAAAGAATTCCCAGTCCATTTGCTATTATACCACAAAAAACAGAATGGACAATAAATGCTAAAATCGCAGAATGGATAAACCAAATAGTTAAAGATGAGAATTTATCATTGGGACTCGCAGAAGTTGAAACTACTATTGAAGGAGACAGAAAACGTCCTGATATTATTCTTTTTGAGCGATCAGATAGTCAAAAAATTTTATGCTGCTTTGAGTTCAAACAACCTTACTTTGACCCTTTCAGCGAAGAGGAACTAAAAGAACCTGCTCGTAAAAAGGCAACTAAAAGGCAATCTCCTTATTTTGTTGTCTCAAACTACCAAAAACTTATCTGGTATAATACCGAAAAAGTAAATAAGGCTCTATCTGACGAACAACAAATCCACCATATTTACGATCTCTCTAATATAGAAAATATAGACCTGATTGAAAGACCTGAATATAAAAGACCAATTACTTCAAACTTAAAACAATTTTTAAAAGATCTGGTAGAGGTTTATACTGGAAAGATTACTGAGATTCCTTTAACTATTGATGAATTTCTTATTTTTCTTCTGCACAGCAAAGTTGAACGGCTTCATTTTTATTATAGAGATGTTATATACAATAAATTTCACAAAGATGAAAATTTTGCTTCTAAACTACGAATATGGTTCACAAAACAAAATTGGAGTTTTACCTCGCAAGATGATGATTTTGGAAAAGTTGCTCGGCAAACCGCTTACCTTTTGGTAAATAAAATTTTCTTTTATTATGCTCTCAGAAGCAAACGAAAAGAATTAGACCCGTTAGAAGTGCCAGAAAGTCTTACTCACGGAGGAATATTACAATCCATTCTTCAGGCTTATTTTTCCCGTGTTTGTAAAGAGATTGATTATGAAACTATTTATAGCACTGATTTTATTGACCAGATTGCCTTTCCAGAGAATAGAGAAATAGTAGAAGAGATTAAAAATCTGCTGAAAATATTAGACCGCTTTGACTTTTCTACATTAAAAATTGATATTATTGGACGAATATTTGAAAGACTTATTCCACCTACAGAACGACACAATTTAGGTCAATACTTTACGGACCCGGATGTTGTTGACTTGATCCTCCAATTTTGCTTGAAAAATGAAAAAGATAAAGTGCTTGACCCAGCTTGTGGTTCAGGAACATTTTTAGTTAGAGCATATCAGAGAAAAAAGATAATGAATCAGATGCTTCCTCATGAAGAAATTATTAAAACTCTTTGGGGTATTGATATTGCTAAATTCCCAGCTCATTTAGCAACAATCAATTTGGCGATCTGTGATTTAAGTTCTGAAGAAAACTATCCTCATATCATTGCACAAGATTTCTTCTCTCTTTTGCCAAATACTGTTGAATTCAAAATTCCAAGGAAAGTAAAAATAGAAGGGCTTGAAGGAAAAGAAAAGAAAATTGAGCATCCCCGCTATTTTGATTGTGTTGTTGGCAATCCACCTTATACGAAACAGCAAGAAATCCCTAAAATTGCAGGAAAGGAAGGAAAATATAAAGAAAATATTATTGAAAAAAGTTTGCTTGATCTTAATAATGGTAAAACACTTGCAATTATTTCTAAAAGAGCAGGCATTCATACATATTTCTTTGTTCATGGCACAAAATTTCTGAATAATAAAGGCAGGTTTGGTTTTATCGTTTCAAATTCATGGCTTGATGTTGATTATGGAAAAGGTTTGCAAGAATTTTTCTTGAAAAATTATAAGATTATCGCAATTATAGAATCAAAGTTTGAAAGATGGTTTGCTGATGCTGATATAAATACCTGCATTGTAATTCTTGAAAAATGTGCTGGTGATTCAAATAAAAACGAAAGAGATGAAAACTTAGTCCGCTTTGTCTATCTATCTAAACCGCTTCGTCATTTCATTCCACCTGTTGAAAGATTATGGGAAAGGAAAGTTGAAAGAAAAGATAAGATTGATGCGTTAATAAAAACAATTTTGGGACATAGCGAATTTTACAAAAATGAGGAACTTCGTATATTACCAAAATCTCAAAAAGAACTATTGGATGAAGGGTTTGATAAAGAGAATAACAAATATATTGGTTCAAAATGGGGAAAATATATCCGCGCCCCTAAAATATTCTTTACAATTCTGGAAAAAGGAAAAGATAAATTAGTGGCATTAAAGGAAATTGCTGATGTGAGGAGAGGTTATATTCCATATCCTTATGATGATTATCTTTTCAATGAACAAAAGAGAAAGCAAGTAAAGATAGAAAAGCGTTATCTAATTCCAGTATTTCATTCCACAAAAGATAGCAAACAAATCTTGTTAGATAACCTATCTCTTTTTAAAGATAGAATGCTTTTAGTAAAACAGGACAAGAATGAACTTAAGGGAACAAATGTTATTAAATACATTTTACATATAGAAAAGAAGAGTAAGAAAAAGGAAAATTGGTATAATTTGGGCTATAGAAAACCATACAGCATAATTTGGTTAAGAACCCCTTACGATAGACATATAGCTTATTTGAATAATATTTCCTTGCGAGCAATAGACCATGTTGAAATAGAAACAAATGAAAATAAAAAATTATGCTTATTGCTAAACTCAACACTTTACGCTTTATTTAGAGAACTGTTTGGACGCACCACATTAGGACAAGGGACATTAAAAACAGAAGTAATTGATGTTAAAAAAATTCCAGTTCCACATAAAAAACTTTTGAATAGAATTCCAGAGAATATAGTTAGTAAAATTTTAGAACGAGAAATTTTATCCATTTTTGAAGAACTTGGAGCCAATTCACCATACGAGGTTTCTCTTTCTAAAGTAAAGCCAGACCGACGAAAATTAGACAAAATTGTAATGGGAGAAATTTTAGGTCTTACTGATGAGGAGCAATTAGAAGTTTATCGTGCAGTAGTAGATTTAGTAAGGTCTCGCATCATTAAAGCAAAGAGTGTTAAACTAAGAAAGAAGATTAAAAAGGGATTAGATATAGATTTATTTATAAAAGAAGTAATGAAAGAAGTTGGAGAAGAAACACTTGGCAAATTTTATAAAGAGAAAATTCTTTCACATAGACCACTTTATACAAAGGATTTGTTGGCTTTTATAGATAAAGAAGTTAAAGTTGAAAAAGAAATCTTTGGTTGGAAATTGAATTCAAAGAAAGAATATCTGGAGTGTTCCTCAGAAGAAGAAGCAAAATACCTAAAAATATGGGTTGATGCTGGCGTAGAAAAGGTTAAAGTGCCAAAGGATAATAATTATCTAAAGGAGATAATTCCTCAATTAGAATTATTAAAGCAAAGGATTGATGAAAAAATTTGCATTTATCTTGATTCCATTCTTGACCAAAAGTTCAGAAGTCAGATTCAACATCAACTTTGGCAGAAGATTGTTTAATTAATGAAAGAAGCAAAAGAAAAAGTGGAGAAGATAATTTTAAATAATTAATCCAGAGCATTAAAGCCTTTTATCAAAAAAATTGATTTTTAATCCATAAATTTTTTAATTAGCTGAAAAATTAAAGAAAACACAAAAGATAATCTGGAAAACCTAAAAAGTTGCAAACGAGCATTTTGAATATTTAATTTGAATGATATATGTAAAAAATATCTTGACACAAAAAAAATAATTCTCATCATATCTCATAAAATAAATATAATAAGTAAATTAAGTGTATTGAAATGTTCTATAAAATTATTGATAAATATAAGGTAGCTATTATTTATGAATGAAAAGATAAACCAAAAATTTGGTATGCTTGAGATTAAATTTTTATCGTATCTTCAAATTAGAAAGCTCCGAATTGTCAGAACTGGTGATATCGTGCAGACTTTAGGAATTTCAAAGCAGCGTGAAAATACACTTTTAAGTAATTTATGTAAAAAAAATGCAGTAATTCGTTTAAAGCGCGGTGTATATCTTGCTTCATGGCAACTACCTTCCAGTGGATTTTCTTTTATCAGTGAATATGAAATATTAGAATATTTAATGAAAGAGTATGGTGCAAATTATATGGTTAGTGGCCCCACTGCAATGTATTATTATGGTTATACTGAACAAATTCCTAACAAGATATATGTTTATAACGACCAAATTTATGGAGAAAAACAAATTGGTGGCAAATCGTTTGTTTTTATGAAGACTGCTGCAAAGAGGCTGAAGGGTGCTGAGTTTATGAAGATGAATGATGGAAGTAAAATCCCATTTGCTACAAAAGCCAGATTTTTGATAGATTGTATTTATGATTGGAACAGGTATAATACAATTCCTGCTGTTTATTTATGGATTAGTAAAGAAATTAATCGAGATAGTGCTTTTACTGAAAAACTTATTCGTAGTGCAAATAGATATGGAAATAAGTCAGTTCAGAAAAGATTAGGTTATTTATTAGAAACCTTGAATATGGATTCCCAACGATTAGAAAGACTTCAAAGAAAGATCAATGCTGGCAAATCATTCATTCCCTATATTCCTAATGAAAAAGCAAGAGGAAAAGTAAATAAAAAATGGGGGTTAATAATTAATGCAGAATAGCAAAGCTGAAAAATATAAAGTTCACCCTGTTAAATAATCCCGATATATAGAGATTCCCGAAGGGATTTAACCCCGATGCATCGAGGTTAAATAATATCTCCGATTTTCCCGAAGTGATTTAACAGGGTGAACAACGATAAAGATTATTTTCAAAAAGCAATTTTATATACATCATCTCGAACTGAAATAAATCAGGAGTTAATAGAAAAAGATTATTATTGTTCCTTGCTCCTTGATTATTTATTTGGGAATGAAGATACGCAGCTTGTTTTTAAGGGTGGAACCTGTATCAGTAAAGTTTATACAGATTTTTATAGAATGAGTGAAGACCTTGATTTTGTGATTTCGGTTTCACCTGGATTATCAAGAAGTGTCAGGAGAAGTTTAATCGTTCCAATAAGACAAAATTTCGATAAACTTCTTGCTCAGTATAATTGTTTGAATTGGAAAGAAACAATCACCGGTCACAATGAATCTAAGCAATATATTGGTATGCTGGGGTATAACTCTGTTGTCGGAGCTGTCGGTAGAAAGGGAACCATAAAAATAGAAATTAGTCTAAGGAAAGAACTGATCGAAGAAGTTTGCCAAAGAGAAACTTCAACTTTGCTGATAGACCCTTTTCGCGAGGTAAGAATTATCCAGAATTATAAAACAAATATTCCAACGATAAATGAACTTTATGCTGAGAAATTTCGTGCTGCACTTACCAGGCGAGAACCTGCAATTCGTGATTTCTTTGATATCTTTTATGCAATGAAAAATCTACAAATTGATTTTAAATGTGAATATTTTTTAGAACTTGTTAGGAGAAAGCTGCTTGTTCTAGGTAATCTTTATGTTGATATGAGTCTGGAAAGAAAGAAAAAACTAAAATTGCAAGTAGATTCTGAATTAAAGCCAGTTCTTCGTAGAAAAGATTTTCAAGATTTTGATTTTGATGAAGTATTTGACTTTGTGGGTGAGATTGCCCAAAAGATATAAGAATATAACTGGTTATTGCCAAAAATCAGAAAGTTTAGAGAAAGAAGCAAAACAACTTATACAAGAAGCAAAAGAAAAAGTGGAGAAAGTGATTTTAAATGCAAAAAATGGATAAAACATTTATAAAAATTCTTGACATTTATACAGAAATTTTATTTATATTTAAGAAAAATATTATTTATCAAGAAAGGAGAAAAACATGGTTAAGAATAATATCATCAAATGGTTACTGGTTTGCTTCATTATTTCACTTCTAATAGTAAATTGTTCCAAAGACACAACGGGTCCTGATGATGAACTAAAGAAAATTGGGTGGATCATTGGATCCCCGGTAGATGGTTATGGTTCCATCTTTTATACTAATGATGGTGGCCAAAATTGGGTTCGTCAGGGAGATTCATTGTCTATTCCAAATGTCCTATTGCATTCTGTCAAAGCTGTGGATTCATTACATGCCTGGATTGTAGGTCCTCCATCAGATGGATATGCTACTATCTTAAAAACATCTGATGGTGGTTCTACCTGGAAGAGAATTGAAAATCGCGGAGGTATTCCTAATAAAGAGTTACTTGGACTACACGTTTGTAGCCAGGATGAATTATGGGCTGTTGGTTTTGACAATACCATTATCTATACAAACGATGGTGGAAATACCTGGACTTCTAAAGCTGATCCCACTTTGGGACCTTATCAATTATCATCAATTGCTGTTATAGATGAAAAAATTTGGGTAACTGGTTGTAACGATAGTTTAGGTGGAACAATAATTCATTCTTCAGATTATGGTAACACTTGGATTCATCAAGCTGAAGGTGAATTCCTTTCAGAACGAGGAATGATTGAAATAAGTGCTGCTTCTGAGAATTGCCTTTGGGTAGTAGGGCACGGAAGAACAATTCTTCATACTTCTAATGGAGGTGGTTTGTGGGAAATACAAAAGACCGATATCTCTCCAGAATGGGATGCAAATGGTGTTTGTGCGATAAGTGAAAATATAGCATGGGATGTAGAAGATGTAGGACATATTTATTATACAACTAATGGTGGTGAGAACTGGGAGCAACAAACAGTTCCATATTCTGCAAATGCATATTTTCTTTACAGAATAAGTCCTTTGAATAAGGATATTGCCTGGCTTGTAGGTCCTTGTGCTTCTACACCATTTGATGGAATTATTTTGTATACCGAGGATGCGGGACAAAACTGGGTAGAACAAGATTATGGTTCAGATGTGCCAGTATGGGATGTTTCATTTGTAGGTGCATATCATTAAAGTTTAAGAATTAATTCTTGCTCATAGGTTGAGCACGTAGCAGTTTATCCATAACTGACCACCTGTCATTTCAGGGGAAATGACCCTGCATTTATCCATTTGTGTGTAGGGAGGGGATTACCCTTATCCCCTCCTTTAAAAAAAGTTACCGCAAAGAAGCAAAACAACTTTTACAAAAAACCAAAGAAAAAGTAGAAAAGATGATTGTTGACAATTCAAAATTGTCTATATAAAAATAACTCTATGGAGACCAAAATGGAGAAAAAAGAAATAGGTGTCCTTACTGGTAGTATCAGCAGTATATCAGAAGACTTATCAAAAAAATACGAAATTACAGTAATCCCTTATTATCTAAACATGGAGGATAAATCCTTAAAAGATGGCGTTGATATTTCTTCTGAGGAATACTATTCCTATTTTGAAAATCTGCCTGAATTACCCACTACTGCTTCTCCTAATATTTCTGATATAAAAAGAACAATTGAAGAAATTGCAAAACATTATAAACAGATTATCTTTCTCTGTGCTTCTGACAAATATACGAAAACATACGGATATGCTGTAAAAGCCATTCAATCATTAAAAAATATAAAAGTCAATTTGATTGATACAAAAGCAGCTATTGGCAAACAGGGACTTATGGCTATTGAAACAGCTAAATTGGTAAAAGCTGGAGAAACAATAGAAGATATTATAAAAAAGATAAAAGAATGGAAATTCAGAATGCGAGAAGTCATCTGCTTTGATACTTTGAAAAACTTATATAAGGGTGGCAGAATAGGAAAGTTGCAATGCCTTCTTGGAAATGTTCTCTCAATAAAAACCTTAATAAGATTTGATAATCAAGGAACACATGAGTTGATTGGTATTACCCGCACACATCAACAAACTTTAAATTTTGCGATTAAACGAATTAGAAAGATACTTGCAGAGTATAAGACGAATAAACTGGATGCGTTTATTGAAGATGTTAAAAATCGCGAGTGGTCAGATAAACTAAAAGAGGCTTTAAAAAAGGAGTTTGATTGTAGAGAAATTTATCAAACAACAATGTCACCCGTGACAGGAACGCATGCAGGTCCAAAGTCATGGGCTATTACGATTTCACCTTTGTAAAGATATAATCCTGTTTTACATACACCTTCATCAACCTAACGGATAAATCAAGTCTGAAAATCTTGATTAGTAAATGAAATTCTTGACACAAATTCAATATAGCATAAAATATTACATATTAAATGAGGTTATAATATGGAAAAAAATCAATCAAAACAATCCAATAATTTATTTAGGCTAGATTTAATTAAACAAATTGAAAAAGAACGTAATTCTTCTGTAATTTGCTATATTACTGGAGATAGAGATAAATTTAGTACAAAAATCGGGGATGATGTAATTCCAATACTTTTTAGGCATCTTGAATTAATAGGTAACAAAGATAATATTGATTTATTACTTTATACTCGTGGTGGCGATATGGTTACGCCAATTAGAATTGTGAAAATTATAAGAAACTTTTGTAAGAAGTTTAGCATTTTGATTCCTTATAGAGCACATAGCGCGGGGACTCTTATTGCTCTTGGAGCTGATGAAATCGTGATGTCTAAATTAGCTGAGTTAACACCGGTTGACCCTACTACAGGACATCCATTTAACCCACGAGATCCAATAAATAAGAAACTTATTCCTATTAGTGTTGAAGATATTACTTCTTATTTTCTTTTAGCAAAGGATAAAATTAAGATAAAAGAAGATAAGATAGCCGAAATTTATGAAAATCTTACGAAACATTCTTATCTTGACCCAAGGCATCTTCATCCTTTAGCTTTAGGTAATGTTTATAGAGCACAAAGAATGATTAGAATATTATCAGAAAGATTGTTGGGTTTGCATATGGATAGAGAAAAAGAGAGAAATAAAAAAACCATAGAAAAAATTGTTAATGAGATTACAAGTGACATATGTATACACAACTATCCTATTTATAGAGATGAAGCAAAAAAATTAGGGCTTAATGTCATTATCCCTAATGAAAAATTAGAAAGGGTGTTGTGGAAAATATATTTGAAATATGCTGAAGATATGGAACTTAGAAAACCGTTTAATCCCTTAGAAATTTTAGGACAAGAGGATGCTAAAAACATTAAATATGGAGCTGCTTATATTGAGAGTGTAAAAGCTCAGGATGCTTTCTATTACGATATTCGTATAAATAAAATCATGGCTACCAAAGCACCTGGACAACCACCTATGCCGACAGTAAATGTAAATGTGGATGGTTTTGCTTGGGAAAAAGAGAGGTAATCACTATGAATACAACTACAGAGTTACAATTTATTTTATCGTCTTATAGTGCACAACAGCATATTGGGACATTAGATCCAGAAATAGAAGTTAGAGAGGATCAAGCTATAAAGGGTGGTGAGTTTTATCCTTTTAAAATATTTGGTCCTTGGATTTCAGAAGAATGGAAGAACCAAACTAGCTTTGATATTTTTCAGCAATTTGTTGTATATCCAGATCTTAAAATCCATGAAGAAGCAAAAGAAGATAGAAGGCAAAATTGGAGATTAGATGAAATTAAAATTATACACCAAGCTAAACAATGGCAGGAATTACATAAAGAAAAAATATTAAAAGATTATAAAGGAAAATATATCGCAATTATTCTCAACCCTCAAAAAGAATTAAATACTCCCCTTAAAGAAGCAATTATAGGCTCAGCAAAAGATTTTCACGAATTAGCTTCAAAGGTTTATAAAAAATATGGGCACAGAACAATCTATATGCCATTTGTTGATATAAAAGAAAGAGTTATTAGAATTCCTTCTCCAAGAATTAAAATCTTATAGTTATGCCAACGAAGAAAACACCTTTAGTTTATACTTATAACAGAGATGAATTTTATCCTCCAGCCCCGGCTTTGGAGGTTTCTCTAACTATCCCTGGTCCAGTATCATATGGTCAAATCGTAAAGTCTCTAGCATTGATTGATTCCGGTGCAGATAGATCTGCAATCCCAAAATGGGTAGTTCAACGATTACAACTTAAATATGTGGATGAAGAAACAGTTTACGATTATAATGGAGATGGGAAAAAGACATTTGTTTATTCAGTAAAAATCATTTTTGATAATTTAGGAGATTTTATAGCTAGAGCTATAGCAACAGATGATAATTGCGTTTTAATTGGCAGAGATATTCTAAATAAATGGTCATTATTTCTAAAAGGACCCAGTGAAATTTTTGAGATTAGTTAATTGATAACTCTCATAAACAATATAATCATATTAATTGAAATCTTAGAATTTATGTTTCTATAAAATTTAGCTCTTTTTTTTACTTTTTTATTAATGATAATATTTTTGTTTGAATACTCTTATCTTAAAATAAGATTTGACATTACAATAATTTAAAACACAGAGGATGATATTTATGACCAAAATTTTAGTCCTAAGCGACTCACACAAAAATCTAAAAATATTAGAAAATGTATTAGAAGTAAATCTGGATTGCGACACAATCATCCATCTTGGTGATGACTATGAAGATCTGGATAATTTTCCAAATCTTACTGAAGGCAAAGAAGTTATAAAAGTTCCAGGAATTTTTCATCCAAGATACAAAGATGGCAGTCTGCCAAAGCAAAAGGAAATCTCGATAAATGGTAGGAAAGTTATACTTATTCATTCTACAGATGATATAGAAGGAACAGCAGATTTATATCTATTTGGTCATACTCACAATTGGGAATTGTCTAATAGTAAAAAGGGGATTTACTTTAATCCCGGTCATTTGCATTTAGAAACAGAGAAGGGAAGGATTGCCAGTTATGGCATTATAGAAACTGAGGAAGGGAAATTCAAGATAACTCTACTTAATTTTCAGCATAACCCTATACTTCAAGCAAAAATTTAAGACTTTGAACAGTTTCAGGAAAGGCACTGACTGACTTTGTAATTTGTTATTTGTAATTTGGGATTTAAAATAAATGGTATAATGTCTATCGCAAATACTTCTCTATTTCCTCTATATCAGTAATTGTGATAATCCCTTCTATATCGTAAGTATCAATCCCCAATACAGTTTTTCCGAGGTTCAGACAATACGCAATTTCAGAAAGGGTTCCATATTTCCCATCTATAGCAATAGCAATATCACAAGTGCGAGCAATAATTGCATTGCGAGCATTTGACATTGCTGTAACGATTGGAATATCAATATATGGATTAGCATCTGTTTTACTTTTCCCTGGGAGAATACCAATTGCTAATCCACCATTTTCTTTTGCTCCTTTTGCAGAAGCTTCCATAACTCCGCCAAGTCCTCCACATAAAAGTATGCAACCTTTTTCAGCAATGATTTTCCCAACCTGATATGCCTTTTTGTATATTTCCTCTGTGGCAACATTCCCGCCAATAACTGCTATGATTTTTTTATCTCTCACAGAATCCCCGATTTGACCATGGACGGGATTTCCGCTTTGCTTCAACATTTTATCTCCTAAAATTCATTTTATAATGACTATATATTTCTAATTAAACACCATTAGATGTCAAGAAGTTCAATGTAAAATGAATTATCAGAATTCTAAAAATAAAGATATGTTCATAGAAAATTTGACACAAATAAAACAAATATTCTATATAACATCAATAAAAGAAAAAATATAGAATTGTAATATTAAAATTTAATAAGATTTATTCCAAATTATTTAAGATGAATCTAAAATCTATTTAAATGAAATTCTGAGCCCCACCTATGAATAATCAGCTAATAAAAAAAATATGAAATGGAGGTAAGAAATGTCAACAATAGTGCACTTTGAAATCCCGGTAGATGATATTGAAAGAGCAAAAAAATTCTACACCGAGCTATTTGGATGGGAAATTAAAGAAGAACCTGAAATGAAATATTATATGATTAAAACCAGTGGTGAAAATCCTGTTGATGGTGGTATGATGAAAAGGGAACATCCACAACAACAAATTACCAACTATATTGATGTTTGTTGTGTAGATGAATATTCTAAAAAAATTGAAAAATTGGGTGGTAAAGTAGTTATGCCCAAAACTGCTGTTCCCGGTATGGGATATTTCGCAGTATGCCTTGATACTGAGAATAATGCTTTCGGTATTTGGGAAACCAATAAAGACGCAAAATAATAATAAGAACAAAGAAAGCTTTTACTTGTCTGTGGTGCTGTAAATAAGTTGAATTTTCTATCATATTCTAAAAGTTGATGTTCAGATTAAGTTGCATAAAGGCACATTCTATAATTTATTTTATTGAAACAAAATATTTCAACTTTTCAGCGTGAAGAAATTGTGGAGAAATGACGATAAGTAAAAAATACTCATCGGGTTTTAACATATTAATCGCTCCGTAAATAGTATTGATTATCAAGTAAAAAATAGTGAGTACTTTGTCAATATTTATAATAGGACATCCATAAATATTTACTAAATATTAATGAAATAGTTTTCTATCACAATTGAAATATAACAAAGCCCTGTTGATACAGGGCTTTGCTAATAAGTTATCTACTTACTTATCTGACTATGCTTATAATGCGAATTCTTAATTAAATTACTTCATTAGAATCATCTTGTGTAATTTTGACTCGAAATCATTTGCTTTCATTTTGTAGAAATATATTCCTGAAGAAAGATTATTACCAGAATCATCATTTCCATCCCATCGTTCTGTATAAACACCAGGTTCTTTACACATATTAATAAGTAGCTTAACTTGTCTTCCTCTAATGTCATAAATTTTTATTATGACATTACTTGTCACTGGTAAACGATAAAGTATTTCTGTATTAATTGTAAAGGGATTTGGGTAATTGTTAGATATGAAAAAGGTATTCGGGGTGACTACATTATCCACTCCATACGTATAAACTTCAGCTTCATTGGAATAGCTACTTTGATTATCATTTACATCAAAAGTAGAAACAACATAGTAATAAGTTCCTGTGTCAATCTCAGTATCAATGTAATTCACAACATAACTATATCCGATTAAATTATCTATGTTAGGTTCAAAACCAGATGTTCTATCTCTGTATATTGAAAAATGTGAAAAATCAGGATAATTGAGTAGGCAATTCCAATTCAGAACAACGTTATTATTTGCATATTCTCCCGATACATTATAGGGTGCTTCTGGAGGTATGTTATCAACGGAATATCCGGAGTCCGGTTCTGAAGCTATCCAATCTATTGGATTTTGAGAATGGGCAGTGATCATAAAGACACTATAATTAATTCCAGTACTGTTTGAATCAACAAGAGTATGAGCAACAAAGTTATAAAGAGTGTCCTGAATTGCTGGAACTGTACCTACTCCATCCCATCCGGCTAGAGTTATGATTTCTTTTGAATCTTTAAAGTAAAGACCCTGTCCTGTTAGTGAAGGATTGTCAATCCTACGCCAGATTCCATAAAGTGCAACAGGATTACTACTATTAACATCGTCATTTGGTGAAGGATACCATGTAATCCTTACCCAACCACCTTGATCATTAGTTATGTCGGTTATTTCCTGTATTACAGGTGGGGCAGCACCACTGTTGTAAATGTTTGTCCATATTATCTCAGCACCAGATGGTGTTTGACCATATTTGATTAGTAGTATATCTTCTTCTCCTTGTTCATCCTGAACTTGTCCTGTAACAATTATATTATCTTCACCGTCAACAGAAACATCATATAGGTCTGAAGAAAAATAATCAGTATTAATAATAGTCCATAAAGTATCTCCTGTGGTGTTATATTTGACGAGTAAAGCATCACTTGTCCAATTTGGATGACCAACACCACCAACTACTATTGGATTTTCATCGTCAGTTAATGCAACATCAAAACCCATCCCATTTATTCCTGAATTCGCTTCGTATAGCAAAGTACCATCAGGTGAATATTTGACAAGATATTGTGGGTTGTATAGTAAATAATTTGCTCCACACACAAGAATATTATCATTACTTTGAATACATACTGATTGTGCTTCACCCCATCCCATATCGTAAATCCGTGTCCATAGTGTATCGCCATCTGAATTACATTTAACGATATCTGAGTTATCACCACCACAAAATACAAAATTATCATTGCTATCTACATCTAAACCTCTAACTAGATCAAAACCAGTAGACAGTTCTGGATAGGTCTTAGACCAGATAAGATCACCAGCTTGCGAATAACGAATTATCAAATATTGATAATCCTTACTACCACCTACTAAAATATCACCATTGTTTGCTATTGCAATATCATAAGGACATTTCCAACCTCCTTCTGTAAATTCATCTATCCACATTACATCGCCATCCTGTGAGTATTTTATAGTTACTATTGCAGTTTCTGATACTCCTGTTGTATAAATATTATTATTACCATCAACAGCTACTCCCATTCCAGATGAATAGTAACCTGATATGTAATCTGAAATCCAAAGTATTTCGCCCTCAGGTGAATACTTAATTGTAACATAATAGTCGCTTTTATGAGTGCCACAGACTATAATGTTATTATTTTGGTCAGTAGCGACAGAATAAGCATAATCGTCAGTCTGTGAAAAAACCATGCCTGTAGTAAACAATAAGAAAAATACGCTTAGTAATATAAATTTTTTCATGTCTTCTCCTACTATTTTTTTTGTAATTCGATACAATGTAATCGAATTCATTTTGTTTGTTAATATAATACATTAGATATTTACCTATTTTTATGCTTTCATTTTATATACCCTACACCTAATTATTAAATTTCATTTTTCTTGACATAAACTGAAATGAAAACCTAAATGATTCAAGCTAATGTAGGGATTAGCTATTATTTTGGTTTACTTCCACATTATGCTTACCACGGGCTGTTAACATCTTTCTATAACTTAATGTTAACAGCTCTTTAATTTATATATGCAAATGATACTATATGCATCTACATATTATATCTTTATTTTTTCAATGTATTTATCGAAAGTTATTGATTTTTCCCAGATACTAAAAAATGTTATTTTAAAAGCTTTTACAATATCTACATGTTCAACTAACATTGATGTTAGACTTAATTGTGTTGCAATTTTATCGCTTAATACAAATAATACCTTATTATCATCAAAAATCATCATTTTCATAGGTAATTTATAAAACAATCTTACTTCTTCGCCATAATTTTTATACATTTCAACTCTTTTAATAAAATCTGGAGTAATATTTTCAGGTATTTCATATAAAGTCTTATAAATAACACCCCTTTTCAGGCTCTCTAATTCCGGTTCATTTTTATTGGTTTTTATGTTCATTGCATAAGGGGGTTTATCAAAACCTAATATTTCTTTCCTTGCTTTATTTTCTAAAGAATATACTTTATCAATTATTGTTTTTTTATCTCGTATTATTTGTATATAATCTAAAGCATCCGGAGCATCCTTGTTATTTTTTTCTGAAAGATAAATTGAAAGCAGATGTTTTGATAATGAATCAGTAATATTCTTTTTTTCATTTAGTTTGCTTTTAATTTCTTTAAATACTATTTCTGGATTTACAGGACTATATTTTTTGACCTTACCTGCTGTTTCAATACATAAACCGTTATGAATTAATTTATCCAATACTTCATATATCTTTGTTTTTGAAATTTGAGACAGTTTTGCAATCTCTGCAGCAGAGAAATTGTTTTTCCTTAAAAGATTAAAATATACTTTTGCTTCAGATTCATTAAATCCGATAATTATCATTTTTTTAATATATTCATTCATGTTTACTACACATTAAAATATTTTTTTTCACTAAAGTGAATAAAAATATTTGTTTTATTATGTTGTCAAGTTTTTTGTTCATTTTTATTTCCTTAAATAATTTTCTGGCTTTAAATAGCCGCCAAATTCAGCAGCAGAAAAATTATTCTTTTTTAAAAGATTAAAATATACTTTAGCTTCAGACTCATTAAATCCAAGATTAATCAG
>CAYNOU010000023.1:30084-32949 GCA_964398885.1 uncultured Candidatus Cloacimonadota bacterium
TTAAAAGATTAAAATATACTTTAGCTTCAGACTCATTAAATCCAAGATTAATCAGATTTTTAATATATTCATTCATATTTATTATACACCAAAATATTTTGGTCATTTGATTATTGGATTTTGGAATTTACCTGCCCCGTTAGATAATTATCAAATAATATAGTCTATTTATTTTTATCATCTTGATAATCTCACTACCTTTCAACTATTACAATAATAAAAATCTAACGGGGTAAAGAATTTATTATTTGATATTTGTTATTTGCGGTTTACCCCGTTAAATATAACAAACCAAAGAGGATAAAAATTATATAACAATGTGAATTATTTAACGGGGCTTACCGCACTATTTTATTTATTAATTATGTCCATAACCTTCCAAACAACAAAAGAAGCAATTATCATTAGCAAACTCAACACAACAACAAACTGCCAGCCAAAGTAGAAAATCATCATTGGTAGAAGTGGTATCTTTATAGCGCGATTATAGAAAAAGACTGCAGCTAAGCCGGAACTCATACCTTCTTCTCGCAAATCTTGAATCATTAGATACCAGACAAAAGGCGGTCCATGAGAAATGATTCCGCTTATCGCCGCTATTGCCCACCCTTTAATACCTGATTCCTTACTCAAATATTTTGCAATTTTTTGCGGATTTATAAAATAATCTACAAGAGTAGTAAAAGCGATTACTATAACCAAAATTGGAATAATTGTTTTAGCTATTTTCAAACTAATTCTTAACGATTCCTTTGCTCCTGCCGAATCAATAAAAAACAAAATTATAAATATAATAATAACTGCTAATAAAAAATAGATGTTGCCTGGTTTTCCCCTCATTTTCTGTTCGCTCATACTACACCACCTGCAGAATTAGAACAGTGACTATTGCTATTAAAAATGAGAGAATAAAACTTACTAAATTTCTGGATAGGGCAAAACTTTTACCCATAACTGATACCTCATAAGGCAACTGGATAATACCAACAGATACCCAACAGATAATAAAAGAAGTAACGGCAAAAAGAGAGACTCCATTATCCAACAATTGCTTACCAATAATATAACTGTTTATAGGATTCCCAGCAGTAATACTGCCAATAATTGAGCCTAAAAATGTGTCTTGAATGACTCGTCCGGCAAACACATTTTTTAGCATTTGCTTAGAAATATATACCTGAAACAATCCCATGCACAAAATAACTCCCAGCATAATTGGAAGCCCTTTAATAAAGCCTTTAATAGCTTTAAGGAAAGATGAGGTTAAATTTTTCTTTCTCATTGAAAATCTCTTTTTTTGTGCATTGTCCGAGGAGTCGTCATGGACCACTCCATGACGAACTTAAACCACTGAATATCTTTAATGTCAGGGAATGGTCCCTGACATCTCATAAAATCACCAACCAATAAAATAGAATAAAATTCCTACCAAAAAACCAACTAATAGATTTAACACTTTTACAGCGACAAACCCTCTTTTAGACTCTGCCAACATCGGAAGCATGCCGTGTCCGTCCTGAACTATTGAACTGGCAAGAAGTATGCTGAAGGGAATTGCTCCTTTGGCAAACAGAGTAACAAATATCATATGAGGACCAGACTCAGGTATTAGCCCAACTAAACATGCGATAATTAAAATTATCAATTTATTAGCTGCTATCCAATGTTCAAGATGAAGAACATTAACTATAAAGTGCATTGCAAAAAGAGCTCCAAAAGTCCACAAAAAAATTCTGGGCACATGAACCTTAACAATATGTTCCCAGAGATGCTCCTCTAAAAAGTGCTTCGGAACTGTTGTGACAATGAAAAGTGAAACTGAAGATGCAGCAAGAAGCGTAATCCTAATCCAATTCCATTTCTCGGGACCAATCTCTCCAAAAATCAATCCCAAAACAAAAATTAACAGAAATGCTATTAATAAAGCTCTTTGGAATGAACAATGTTTGAGTTGATTTAAAATCAGATTCTTTTGAAAACAGACACATGTCTCTTCTTGGTGAAGTGTTAACTTATGCAATTCTATTTTTTTATACAAGTGTTTAAGTGGTAGAAACTTATCCACAGAATATCCAGAGACAATACCAATTACAAAGATTATGATTGTCAGAATTAGTGCTTTTCCTGGAAACATAGCAAGCATCACAAATGCTTCATCTCCGCTTGTGGCAACCATAGCTGCAACAAGAGCACCAAAAGAAACTATCCTGTGAGAATACAGAGCTACAACTGTAAACGCACCAAGGCATCCAGGTGTTGCACCCAAAAATGCTGATAAAAGATACTGTTTCCATTTACTTTTCTTTAAGGATTCATGCCATACACCCTTTGTTTGAACATTGATATACTCAATAACCAGCATCATCACAAATACAAAGCCGGTGATCATCAATGCGTGCTCAAAAATTGAAATAATCATAGTATACCATTCCACTCAGAATAAAATCTGCTAAACTTGTGAATAAATTCATTAAAAAAATTTGTGGTTTTGCACAATCAAATAGAGCCTTTCCAGTTTGCTTTTGACATTTCAAAAAATCTATTTCTCTTCTCAATATCCATTTCTGAAAATTCAACCTTTAATTCCAGACCCAACTCTTTTATTGATTTCTCAATAAGATTAATAAGTATTCCCTTTAGGATTACAGGAACAGATGACATTGGCAGGATTATATTTATGGTAGCTTTATTATTCTCAATTTTTATTTCTCCAATCATACCTAATTCTGCCAGAGTTTTGCTAATCTCGGGATGCTCAATCTTTTCAATTCTTTTATATACATCTTCTCTTGTGATTTTTACACCCATAATTTCTCCTACATATAAGTTTTATTTTTTTGGTTATATTTTCATTGACTTTTTTTA
>CAYNOU010000024.1:0-27699 GCA_964398885.1 uncultured Candidatus Cloacimonadota bacterium
TATAGCCATTATTACTGCATCCACCGATTAACTCATTCATATAAGTTCCCCCATAAGTGTAAGTTGGGTACTGCGGGGGACCCCAGAGAAGCTCTCCGACCAATAAAGCGGAATTTATTCCATCAACCACAGGGGTCTCAGAATACAGGATTGTCTTGTTTATGAAATTAGATATATCTGTAGAATTATTTACACAAATCCTTCCAATGTAGAATTCAGCCAAGAGGTCAGCTTCATCTGGCTCACCCCACATATCATCATTATCATTATTCCAATCTGGACCATCACCCGGGGCAGAGGTTCTGTCTAAACAGGCATAATACATATCAGCAGGAATATCATAGTCAATATAACAGTAGTAATTAACATATAATCCACGGTGCTGAATTATATTATTGGAAGGATCATCTGGTGCTGAGTCTCCACCAAGAAGGACATATTGCATATAATTTTGCTCTTCCTCATATTGTTCAATGAAATAATTTCTTAGTTTATCTTGATCATCTACACCTGTGTAATTTGTTAAAATGCTCTCAATCAGTTCAATCTTAGTTCTGTATCCTTGCCTGGAATGAAAATCTGCTAACGGTTGAAAATCATCTGCATATTCTTCAGAGGTTACTATTATGTAGTCATAAGCACTATCAGGTCTCTCTTTGGTTATATTGTAGAATGCATCTTTATCATCATAATTCTCCACAAGTATTTTGAGTCGTTTTTCAATCTCTGGATTCTCACATAAGAACTTATCAGCAGCAGTCGCAGCAACATCGCTATATTCTGTTTCCACAATAACAGTTATTTCCTCAAAATATGATAACTCACCTGTTATAGGAATGTAAGTAAAAGGTGTAATTGACAAAAACCCAATTGAATACCCGGCAAGGTAATGAGTACTAAAATCTGTATTCTGCTTTGCAGGAAATGGTTCTGAACTCCCATAAATCTCCGGATCAGGTTCAGTAAACTCATATCCACTTGTGTCACTAATAGGTACTGACCGTTGGATCGGATATACAATGTGTTCACCCAAGTCAATTTCGTTACCTTTTTCAATAAGAACGTTTGTTATATTTTCATTCTGTGGAATCAATAAACTTATACCTCTATATGGAAGTGCAGGATATCCTGGGGTTCCTACTACAACCCCCTCGGTAATTTCTATTCGGGTATAAATACTATCAGGAGTTAATACAGGCTCATTAAAATAATAGGTTCTTGTTATTATTTCCGCAAAACTTATACTTGTAAGGATAAGTGTAAATATTAGTATGCTTATTATCTTTTTCATATTTTTCACCTTTCTCCTCTTTCTGAGGATAATTTTTTTGTTTTTTTGGTATGTTAAATTATTGCCTTCCTATTCATAAACATCAAAGTAGGAAGGCATAACTAAACGAATTTATTCTTCCCAATAACATAGATATATTTCTCATGAGTTGGGTATAATCTTATAGAAAATGTATGTAAAACACTTAATAAATTGTAAATTCTGGGGGGGGAGGTGAAACCAAAAATGCAAGATGTAAAATGGAAAATGTGAAAATAGGCATAGAATAAGTATATTGCAATATTTGCAAGTTATCAATCAGTATGATTTTTCTCTTTCCCATTTTCTTTTTGTCCTCATAATTATATTTACAATTTAATAAAAGTAAAAATAATTTTGTCAAATTTTTTGTAATTTTCTTCATGAATTTTCAAAAACTTGACAGCAATAAATACCTTAAAGAAAAAAGCAGTAGATAATTTTTCTAAATGCCGGGATAGCTCAGACGGTAGAGCAGGGGCCCGAAAAGCCCTGTGTCCGTGGTTCAATTCCGCGTCCCGGCACCATTTTTTTATTTGCCACAGAGACTCAGAGTACACAGAGAAATTTTTATATTTATATTTGTGTCTACCGATTTGAATCGGTATTCCAACTTATCGCGATTCGTGCCTTTGTGGTGAAAAGTTTTTTAGATGAAACCTACATGTCCCGAAAACAAATCAGGACCCAAAGGAGTATGAATCCGCCAACTTGTGGATGAATTAGAAGTTATCATATCTCTATTTCTTTTTCTTTGTGTCTTCGTGTCTTTGTGGTAAGGTATTTTTCATATGAAAAAAATCGGCATAACACTCGGAGACCCAACTGGTATCGGACCAGAAATTATATTAAAGGTAATCAATTCTTACTCAGGCAAAAATACAGTAATAGTTTATGGCAGTTTTCCCATTGGTTCTAAAATTGATAATTTGATTAAAATTTGTAATATTAGTCAAATTCAAAATTTTCCCGAAAGTAATTTATTCTGGATTCCAATATTTCAAGATTATGGGTTTAAACCAGGAAAGCCTTCTAAATTTAGTGGACTTTCTGCTTACAATGCTATAAAAAGAGCCGGGGAAGATGCTTTAGAAAATACGGTAAATGCTATTGTAACAGGTCCATTAAGTAAACATTTTATTCAATTAACATATCCTGAATTTATTGGTCATACTGAATTCTTTGCAAACCAGTCCTCAACAGAAAATTTTGTGATGTCATTTTTTAGCGAAAAACTCAATGTAGCTCTTCTTACAACTCATATAGCTTTAAAGAATGTTTCTAAAAATTTAGAAAAGAATAAAATAATTAATCAGATAAGATTAATAAAACAATCATTAAAAAAGTATTTCAATATTAAGAATCCAAAATTAGCTTTGTTGGGATTGAACCCTCATAGTAGTGAACAAGGAAGTTTTGGTGATGAAGAACAGAGAATTTTTAAACCAATCATAAAACAATTAAATGAGGAAGGTTTTTATATCGATGGACCATTTCCTGCGGATACATTTTTTGCAGGAGATTTCCAAAAATATGACATTATAATCTCATCATATCACGACCAAGGTTTGATACCATTCAAAATGCTTTCTTTTGATAAAGGCGTAAATGTTACATTAGGTCTTCCTTACATACGAACATCGGTTGCTCACGGAATCGCATTTGATATTGCAGGTAAAAATATTGCTTCTGAGAAGAGTATGTGCGAAGCATTGAGGCTTGCTGAGATGATGATTAATGTGGTAAATTCTATTCAACCCTCTAAATGATTTCAGAATATAAAATATTTAAAAGTTACAAAAGAATTATTGGCATTGATGAGGCTGGTAGGGGCCCTATCGCTGGACCTGTTGTCGCTGCTGCTGTTATTTTGCCACAAAATATTATTATTCCTGGATTGAATGATTCTAAAAAACTATCGCAAACAAAGCGAGAAGAATTGTATTTCCAGATAAAAAAAACAGCACTTGATTTCGCTATTGGGCTTGTAAGCCCCCAAAAGATTGATGAGATAAATATTTTGCAAGCCACTTTTTTAGCAATGAGAGAGGCGATTAATAAATTAACAATATCCGTAGATTTCTTTTTGGTGGATGGCCCATATCTGCCAAATAAATCCAATGATAAGAAAATTAGAATTAAAGGTGAAGCAATCATAAGGGGCGACCAGAAATTTTTTTGTATTGCAGCTGCTTCAATTCTTGCAAAGGTAACAAGAGATAATTTAATGTTGAAGTATCACAAAAAATACCCTCATTACGACTTCCTGCATAATAAAGGTTACCCAACCAGGAAACATATAGAAGCAATAAATAAATTTGATATTACACCAATCCATAGGAAGACTTTTTCACCTATTGCAAAGAAGTTCAATTAATGCTTTTATAAAAAGATTGACATTATTTTTCTGAAATTCATTTTTATATTAATTTTGTGTTTAGAAAGATATTAATTCAAATAAATTAAATAATGTTGGAGGTATCAATGAAAAAAGCTACAATTCTATGCGTTTTATTATTTTCAATCTTATTAACCACTTCACTTCTCGCTCAGGGAAGTTGGCATCCGGAGAAAACTTACTGGCCTAGAACCTTAATTGATTCCAGCGACGCAGCAATTAATGTTGTTCGTAACAGAATTACTAATGAGCCTTATGATACAATTTATGCCAAGGTGGTTACAGCATCTGATATTTCATATTCTTCTTGTAGTATGGAAAGAAATAAAGCAAGAGTCTGCCGATGTGCAGCATTTCGTTACTTAATGGAAGATAACACCGCCTATGCTGATAAAGCAAAGGAATATCTATTAGTTGCACAAAGAGAGTATGCGGCTTCCGGTGACTGGATTCAAAAATACAAAAACATCCTCTGGGACTCTGAAATAATATCAATGATTTCTATTGCTTATGATTGTTTAAAAGGTAACGATTATGATTTCGGAGGAGATGAGACCGCTGTTCGTAATCAAATAAAAAGTGTGGCATCATCACTTTATTATGATTTAATTGTAGATAATTCTTATTCAAACTTTCTTTATTGGATGTGGCTAAATGGGTTTGGAGAACAAATTAATTATGGAGTAAAATTTGCATCTGCAATGGGTATGGCGGCAATAGTTTTGAATACTGAAACGAGCGGAAATGATTGGGAGCAACCTCAAACCTGGATAAATTATAGTATGAGCAAATTACATGACCAGTTTCATGACTATTTAGTAGATGAAGAGGGAGGTTGGGCAGAAGGTGCTCATTATCAAGGATTCAGTGCTTTTAATTTTATCCCTTTTGCAATCTCTCATTACAATTTTGTAAATGGTGAGACCGAACTATATGCTGGTATAAGTTTGCTCCCGCTTCTTTTAGATGAGCAATTAGATAAGAATGCAGAATGGGGCATTAGAATTAGAATGCCCAATGGGGCTCGTCCTAATTTTGATGATTGTTTTCTAAATCCATATTACTTTAATGGCTTTTTGGCTGGATATTTAGATAATGACCTTTATGCGTGGGACTATATTATATCAGGCCGTCCATATTTTGTAGAAGCAAGCTCGGGAAATTTGGATGTTGAAATGATTTGTGCTTATGATAATAGTTATACTGGAGCAACAGGACCGGATTTTTCTCCCACTCAATTTTTACCAAGCTCAGGGCAGGCGGTCTTTCGTAGCGGTTGGGACGAAGATGCAGTGTATATGTGTCTTTTAGGTGAGAATGGGCAAGCAAGAACAGGTGGCAGAACACATGAACATCCTGATAATACAAGTTTTATTATCTATGCTTATGGAGAACTTCTGGCTATGGATTGTGGTTATGTTGGTTGGGATTATAGAGATAGTGTAAGATTCGCAGAAAATCATAGTTTGATTCTTGTTGATGGCGATGGTCCACCGGCAGCCGGGGCATCCACTTCAGAAGGTACAGATGCATTTATTGAAAACTTTTTTGATACAGATAAATTTGATTATGCGGAAGTTTCTACTAATTATCAAGAAACTGATTTTAGAAGATGTGTAGCTTTTATTGATGATTCCTATTTCGTAATTGCTGATTTTGTTGATGGATTAGAAAATCATACTTATGATTGGCTTTTGCATGGAAATGGCGGTGGCGATACTGGGAATGCTTTTGCCCTCACTACTAATGGCTCAATATATTCAGTAGATGATGTAGAGTTAAATTTCTTTATCAATTCTACAGAAAATATAACCTTATCAAATTATAACGACTATCATGATAATGGGACTTTTAATTTTCTTGCGGAACACACTGTTACCAAAGCATCAGTTTCAGGTGAAGATGTTTTATTCTCATCATTTCTTATACCTTCCCTTGCAACAGTAAAAGATATCACATACAATCCTATTAACCTTGGTACATGCATTGGTGGAACAATTTTAATGGACAATGAAATGACTATTACTTTAGCAAAATATAATCATGATACAGTTTTAACAGACTTCTTTGGGAAAGATGTTTCGTTTGACGGATATATATTAGCAATTTCCAGAATTGATAATCAGTTGCCTAAAAATGTTTTTATTAAAGAAGGGCAAAATATCTTTTATGAAGATACAACAATAGTTCACTGTTCGGAAATAACTAATCTTGCATTAAATATTTCTTCGGATTTTGCAGATGGTTATATCAGCAATGGCTGCCAAGTAGAATTTTATACCGGCAATGAACCAACTAATATAATTGGAGGCTCCTTACTTAGTTTTGAAAATGGAATTTCAACTATATCTTTTCTTGATTCAACCAACTTCCAGATTGATGTTATCTGGACTTTACCAGGTTCCAGTGTTGATGAAGAACATATTGGAATTTTGCATAATTTTGAAGTTTACCCGAACCCTTTTAGTAAGAATAATTATATCTCCTTTACCTTAACCAAACCACAAGAAGTGATAATTGAAGTTTTCAATATCAAAGGACAAAAAATCATAGATATTATTAGTTCTTATCTACAGCCAGGCGATTATAAAGAAATTTGGAATGGTTTTGATAGTAATGGTAATCAGGTGGCAAACGGTATCTATTTGTACAAAATAAATTATGGTAATGGGAAATCATTCAACAAAAAAGTTAATCTACTACGCTAAATGAAAGGAGTCGTTATGAAAAATTTATCATTTAAGATTTTCTTGTTTATAGTACTTGTGATTTTTTCATCCTGTACTATAAAAAAATTTGAAGCACCAGAATGGGATGTTGAACTTACCGTGCCCCTTATTAATGAAACATACTATATGAAAGATATTGCAGATTCAACTGAAGATTATATTATTGCAGTGGTAAATGATACAATGGAGTTTTCCATATCTCAGGAGCTGGATACAACGAGAGTGGAAGATGAACTTAAAGTTGATGGGCAGGAAAAGACCTTTGAAGAGGAGATCGGAGATGAATTGAAACTGGAAGACCATCACGAAACCTTTTCCGTAGATGTTGGTGATAGCCTGAAATTAGATGGCAGGTCGGATTCTTTCTCAACTGAAATTGGTGATAAACTTGAAGTCGGTTCTCGGGAAGATGCCTTCTCTGTAGATGTTGGGGATAGCTTGAAAATAAAGGAACAAAGTCGTGCGTTCTCAAACCAACTGGAAAGAATTGAGGTTGAAGAAACTGGTGAATCTTATTCTAGCGTTGGCGTGTTAGAATTTGCAAGGTCTGCAGTTCCAGGTATAGGTGAGATACATAATCAGCCATTACCACCTATTTATAGTTTTCCACCCATAGATACTAACTTTACAGTTTTTGAAAATGATAATCTTGAATATGTTGTTATAGATTCTGGATATGCATATATTGAGTTTATTAATTCTACAGAGATTCCTCTTAGTCTAGATGATCCTTCATACTATATGACTGTGGAAATTTATGGAGAAGAGATAATTCCTGAAAATTTAATTTTAACACATTATATAGACCATGTGATTCCAGGAGGTGCTACGGAAAATATTGTACTTGATCTTTCTGATTGTAAGGTATATAGGTATAATTTCCTACGAGTAAATCTTACTACGGATGGAACTGGTTCAAATCCGATTAATGTTTTAGAAGAAGATAAATTTATTGTAATATTCAGTGTAAGTGAAATGACAGTTAGTGAGACATCTGCAAAATTACCGGCAGAGCATATTATACATAATGACGCCATTTCTATAGAAGATAATGATGTTCAGGTAATTTATGCAAAAATTGATTCATGTCTTGGAAATATCCAGATAGATAATTATCTTCCTATAGAAGCCTTAGCAACTATAGATTTTGTGGAACTTAGGGATGAATTTGGTGAGCCTCTACATGTTGAATTTAATATCAACCCAAGCCCACCTCCCAATAATTATTCATTGGATTTATTCGATTGTGAAATCACTTCTGATTCCCAAAATATATTAGATTCTCTGCATTTTACATATAAGATAGATACATATCCAACAGAAAATTTTGTGAACATCAATACTACCCAATATGTAGATTGTCGTGTTGAATTTGGGACAATGTGGTTTGAAGAGGTTTCTGGTTATGTTAACCAGGCATTTTCAAAAGATGATGATTTATCAATAGCAGATGATACAGGTGAGATTATTCTGGAAGATGCTTTGATAAGAGCAGGAAATTTAAGTATTGAACTTTCAGGGTTGGATTTTACCCCGGAAATCTCCATCCAATTTGATGAAATTAAATTACCACCCGATTATATCCAACCCGTTGTAATTACTAATGATGATTTTGTTGGATATGATTTTTCAGGCCATAAATTTGTGCTCGCTCCTGACCAGCTCGTCCATTATCATATTAATGTGCAGATGCCCGGTCAATCAGAGCTAATTACAGTGGACAATACCGACAAAGTAAATGCAGTTATAAATTTAGACCAGTTCATTTTTGAACAAGTTACGGGAACCCTTGAAAATAAATCATTTTCTGATAATGAAGCCATCTCAATAGTGGATGAAGCAGGTGAGATCTCTCTACAATATGCAAAAATTAAAAGTGCAGATAACAGTTATATCTTTTTCCATAATGATTTTCCTTTTGATATGGAAGGAATAGTTACTTTCCAAGAATTGAAATCTCCCTCTGGTAATCCGTTTACCTTTAATTTCTCAATACCTGCTAGTAGCACTTACCAAAAAGATTTAGATTTGGTAAACTGCACGATAGAAAGTGGTAAAAGCATAGATTCTCTCCACTATTCTTTTGATGTAACTCTTAGCGGAACAGGGTCAATTAATTATACAGATAGTGTTTATGCCGAGTTCAATCTTGGTGAGATGTATTTTGATGAAGTCTCTGGATATATTAATAAGAGTTTCACTAAAGAAGGCTCAATTTCAGCAGAAGATTCTACCATAACTTTAGAAGAAGCCAAAATAAGAAGTGGAAAGCTTCATGTTACTCTTTCTGGAATCGCACTCGTTCCTCCTGATACTGTCAAAATAACTATTTATGACATACTCACCCAGGAAGGTTTCCCGGTCGAAATACTCATAACAAACAATTTCCATAGTTTTGAGTATGATTTTGCCAATCATAGAATTGTCCCGGTGCCTGATTCATTAACACTAAACTACTTCGCTGATGTGAAGATTCATCAAGACCTAACAATCTCTTCTACGGATGTAGTAACTGCCGATATAGAACTTCAGGATCTTATATTTGACGAGGTTACTGGAGAATTTGAAAGCTTTACCTTTGAGGGAACAGATGCTTCTGAAGTAGACGAAACTGGGGAGTTTGATTTATTTTACGCTGAGATAGACAGCTGCGATGTGCAAATAACGATAGAAGCATTGAAAGATTTTCCTCTTGAAGCGGATGTTAATATCAAATTTAATGAAATATTCAAAGATAATGGCGATACACTTAAACTTACAATACATTGCCCGGGTGATACCCTTCTGAGTTTTGCAGGATACACGATTGGCGATGCTCCATCTTCAACCACTGAGATTGATTCGCTGCATTACTCCTATGATGTTGTTACCTTTGCTACAGATGTTCCCACCACTATCCAATATGAAGATAAGGTCAAAGCCACAATTACTCTTGGTGATATGGCATTCAACGAAGTTGTTGGTGCTATTAACAATAAGAGAATTGATCTTGATAATATTGAAGAAGATTTTGATATAGAAGATATGCCTGACAGCCTTGAAGATGTCCTGGAATTTCAAAATGCAGAATTTTTGATGACAATTAACAATGGTATTAATGTTGGATGTGAAATCAATGCCAGAATTACAGGAACGAATACGAACACAGGCGAAACAAGTATGATTCTCATAGACCATGAATATCTTGAACCGAATGCTGTAACCACTATCTATAAGAATGTATCTGATTTCTTGAATATCCTCCCTGATAGCATATATGCAGATAGCATGTATGTGATTATGAATGGACAAGGAACTATTTGTAAGACAGATTCTGTATTCGGTTCTTATACAATCCGAACACCCTTTGAATTTATTATAGAGAATCACAATATAAAAATGGATTCACTTGAACATATAGAAATTGATAAAGATGCCAGAGACAAGATAGAGAACAATCTTAACTTGGTTCATATTTGTCTGACCGCAGAAAATAAATTCCCCTTTGGGGCTACTGCACGACTATGTTTTGCTGCCGATTCCACTCAAGTTTGGGAAAATCCAGAATTAGTTATTGATTCGCTAACCTTTGAACCGGCAACGATTGATACTTTGCATCATGTATCCGGTGATAAAACCGTAAGCCATCTTATCATTGATTTATCAGATGCTCAGGGAGATTTTGATGTATTTACAAATGAGGATGCTTTCCTTGGGGTTGAGTTTAATATTATTGGCACTGATGGAAAGGTGGTTACGATCCGGGGTTCAGACAACATGAAAATTTATGGTAGCATAAAAGTAGGCGTTCATATTGATGAATCAATGTGGGAAGAGGAGGAATAATATGTTGAAACGAAGTTTTAATCCCGGTCTATCGGGGAAGAAGATAATAGTCATAATTGGGATTTTTTTATTCTCCCTAAGTTTATATGCTGGTAATTTCGGAAATCCAAAAAGTATAGCTCTCGGTGATGCATATTTAACGCAGACAACAGGATTTTATTCCCTTGATTGGAATCCTGCAAATTTAGGTTTGGTAGATAATTATATTTCCATAAATCTATTCCATTTCAATACTTCTTTGAGTAATAATTCCTTCAATATCAGCTTTTACAATAATTTGATGGGCAAAAAACTTTCGGAAGATGATAAGAAAGATATCCTGGATAGGATTCCGGATGACGGTCTTGAGCTGATTGGAAATTCTGCTGTTAATATACCATTAGCAACATTTTCTGTCTGGAAATTAGCCCTTTCACAAAATATACACATTCTAACTTCAGCGAATTTTTCCAGGGAATTATTTGATATTGCTCTGAATGGAAATGAAATTGGCAGAGTATACGATTTCTCAGAAAGTGATGGAGAGGTTACTGGATTTTTAGAAGCAAAAATCGGATATGGAGACCTTTTACCTCTTTCACGCATATCTCCAGCTTTTAAAAATCTTCCCCCAATCTATGGAGGAATTAGCTTTGGGTCTATTTTAGGGCTTGCTCACGCCGAAGTGGTTGAGGCCAAATCAAAAGTTGCTGTTTACGACAGTGCCGGCACACTGGATGCAAGTGCTGTTTTGAGAACGGCTGGATATAAATACCGTGAAGAGGAATTCTTAAACCCCCTTGAAGAAGGTGCTCACGGAACAGGTCACCGTATGAGCATTGGGCTCTATTCACCTATAACAAAGGAAATTTCTGTTGGGATTGCTTTTAACAACCTTTTTGGCAAAATCAAATGGAATAAAAATTGTGAGGAGCATATAGTTAGCATTTACACCGATACACTCACAATACAAAATATTGAAGATGTTGAAACGGAAAATGATACGAGTTATGCTATTGACGGTTTCACGCAGAAAATTCCGTTTGAGCTCCACCTTGGTGGTTCGTATAAATTCAATGATTTCTTATTCTTGCTGGACTATGTGCAGGGTTTTAAAGAAAGCGCTTTTACATCTTCCAAACCAAAGATTTCTCTCGGTGCAGAATATTTTGCTATCGGTTGGTTACCTGTCCGAACAGGATTTGGATTTGGTGGCGGAAGACCAGCTCATTTCTCTCTTGGATCCGGGCTTGAATTTAATAATTTTGAATTCAACTGGGCAGTCAGAAACTATTATTCATTATTCAATTTCTCAAAAGGTGTAGATTTCGCTATAGGAATGTTGCTGAAATTTAATTAATGATTTGTATTACATAGGATATTTGAGGGAGCAAAATATGCTCCCTTTTTTAAAATAAATTACACTGACTATTTTTTATGGATTCCACAGCTAATCAAATCCGAACATAATATAAAAAAACTTGCCTAAAAAATTGCTTAGAACCTGCATTTGTTTCAAGTGGAGGAATATTAATGAATAAAAACAGTATTATTATATTATTAGTAATTTTTGTGATTTTAAATGTATTTATTACCAAACAAATTATTAATAAGTCAATCGCACCCAATGCTAATAGTGCTTTAGAACATTTGAATGTTGTATATGAAAAGACTTCCATAGATTCAAATGAACAAATTTCAAATGATAGAGTCCAAAAAAATAGAAGCTTAGAATATACAAGGAAGAATGCAATAACAAAAGCGGTTGAACTTGTTCAACCTTCTGTAGTCAGTGTTAATGTAATTAAAACTGAAGTTGTCAGAAACAATCGCTTTAACTCATTCTTTTTTGATGATTTTTTTCGGGATTTCTTCCCGAGACAATATGAAAGAAAGGTACAAAATCTTGGTTCAGGAGTAATAATCAGTGAAGATGGTTATATTATTACAAATAGCCATGTAGTTAAAGGGGCTACCAAAATAAAAGTTATTCTTTCTGATGGGAGTAATCTTGAAGCAAAATTAGTTGGGAATGATGATAAAAATGATATTGCTGTAATCAAGGTATCTGGAAAAAATTTGCCTTATGCGAAGCTTGGTAGGTCTGATGATATTATTATTGGTGAGTGGACTATAGCAATGGGCAATCCTTTTGGCTATCTTATAAAGGATTCTAAACCAACTGTAACTGTGGGTGTAGTTTCTGCTGTGGATAGAAATTTTCACATTAGTGATGATAATAGAGTTTATAAGAAAATGATACAAACAGACGCTGCAATTAATCCCGGGAATAGTGGAGGTCCTTTAATTAATGTCAATGGTGAGGTGATTGGTATAAATACTTTTATTTTTACAAAAAGTGGTGGGAGTATCGGTATTGGCTTTGCCATTCCTGTAGATAGAGTAAGAAGTATTGCTAATGAAATTATAAAATATGGCAAGATAAGACCAATCTGGTTTGGCTTCAAAGTGCAAGATATAACTCCTGCAATTGCTTATAGTTTGGGATTGAAACCATCACAAGGTGTGCTTGTGTCATATATTGAAAAAGATGGACCGGCAGAAGAAGCAGGATTGAAAAGAGGGGATATTATTATTAAAATCAATAATCAAGTAGTTGATAATGCAGATGATGCTGAGATTGCAGTTTCTGATGTGAGAGTTGAACAAGAATTGATGATAGAAATTTTGCGTAATGATAAGAAAGAAAATATCAAGTTAATAACGAAAGAGTATAAAGACAAGTCAGGGTCATTTTTTAAGTTGTAAGGATTAAGAAAAATTTATTTTGAATAAGCTTTATTACTTGAAATTAGATGCAAGATAAAAAAGACAATTTAACCAGAAATGTTGGTAAAATCTCCAGCGGCACATTCTTAAGCAGAATTTCCGGACTTATCCGTGATGTCGTATTAACTCATTTTTTAGGGACAACATGGGTTGCAGACAGTTTCGGTGTTGCCTTTGTAATTCCCAATATGTTACGAGGACTTTTTGGCGAAGGTGCTCTTGCCGCTGCTTTTATTCCTGCTTACACAGAATTCAAGGAGAAAAAATCTAAAGCAGAAGCAATACAATTTGCAGTAAATCTCCTTTCAATTTTAGTTATTGTCCTTATTATACTTGTTGGAATTGGAATTGCTTTAGCTCCTTTAATAGTTAAAATCATTGCACCAGGATTTGAACTACAAGCAAAAATTTTATCAGCAAAACTAACACAAATTCTTTTTCCATACCTCTTTTTGATTGGTTTGACTTCAGTTATTATAGCCATCTTGAATGCACATTCCGTTTTTTTCTTACCTTCACTTTCTCCAATGATGCTAAATCTTGGGATTATAATTCCTGTAATTGTGTATGCTTTGGTAACTGAATCCAGTATCACCGACAAGGCTTATGTTTTTGCTCTTGGAGTTTTATTAGGTGGAGTTTGTCAGCTTGTTGCTAATTATTCATTAATAAGAAAGATTGGATACAGAGCAAAGTTCTATATAAATCTCAAGCAGAAAGAATTGAAAACCGTTTGGAAAAGGATGATTCCTTGTATCGTTGGTTTAGGAATTCGTGAGGTTAATGTTGTAGTAGATACAATCCTTGCATCATTATTGATTACAGGAAGCGTGGCTGCATTGCAATATGGGAATAGATTAATGCAATTACCTCTCGGGGTTTTTGGGATTGCTATTGGCACAGCAGTTCTCCCTCTTTTTTCCAAACATACAGCTTATAATAATATATCAGAATTAAAAAAATCTATTCGGGATGCATTTGACCTGATTCTGATTATCATGCTTCCAATCATAGTATTAATCTTTGTAATGGGTAAAGATATGATTTCATTTATTTACCTTCATGGAGCTTTTGATGAAAAAGCACTTACAATGACATTCTCCGCACTTGCTTTCTATTCAATAGGTTTGATATCGCATAGTTTAGTCAGGGTATTTGCATCTGCATTTTTCGCATTAAAAGATACCAGAACTCCTGTAAAGATTTCAATCATTGCAGTTATATGTAATATAATTTTAAATGTTATTTTAATGCAATTTCTCCAATTGCGGGGATTGGCTTTAGCAACTTCAATTGCTGCAACCATCCAGGCAACAATATTATTTTTTGCTTTGAAAAAGGAAATTGGTGAGATGGATTTTAAACAATTGTTTGTTAATTTCCTAAAAATTGCTTTAATATCAGCTATTATTGGGTTTGTTGGTTACTATCTTGTTCATTTGCAAATTTCTATTGGGATGGCGGGTAGATTATATTTATTAATTAAAATAGCAATAGTGCTCTTGGTTTCATTAGGGATTTATCTTATTGGGTTGAAAATTTTGAAAGTGGAGTCTGCACGCAAGATATTGGATTCTTTTATTGGAAGGTCTGTCAAAGATTAAAGATAATATTGTTAAAGTTTTGAAAATATTAAAATTTTTTAATGTGGGGCTGTTTCCCCGAAACCGGTGAATGCAGGGCTCGTTTCCCGAACAAACCAATTATCTTGACATAAATAAGTAGCAATAATTATGGCTCGTTCCCAAACCCCAGTTATGACTCGTTCCCAAACTCCAGTTTGGGAATGTTAAATTCGACAGATACAAACCCGCAGGCTTGTTCCCAAACCCCTCCCCAATTGAATTGAGGATTGGGAATGTTAAGACAAACCAATTATCTTGACATAAATAAGTAGCAATAATTGAGTTTATTACTATGAAAATATTACTTACTTTTATAGGAGATAATGATTGTAATATAAAGGAAAACCCAGGAGCGATTCTAACAATCCTTCATCAACTTGAATTTGATAAGCTCTATATTTTGTATAATCACGATAGATACTTGAAACCTGCTTCTGAAATTTTACTATATTGTAGAAAACATTTTCCCAATCTAAAAGTTCATTATCAAGAAGCAAAATCAAACAATCCTACAGATTATAATACAGTCTATCCTGCAATGTATAAAGCTATTAAAGAAATTTTAAAAGAGAACGAAAATATTAATCCTGAATATACAATTTCATTAACTTCAGGAACACCAACGATGCATGCTTGCTGGATTTTTCTGAGGCAAGGTGGTGTAATTGACTCAAAGTTGATACAAGTTTCAAGAGAGTCAGGAATTTCTGAGGTTGATTTTAATTTAGATGATTTTCCAAAGATCCAGAATGTAGCTGAGATTAAAGTGGAAATGACAAAATTGGCAAGAGAAAATGTAATATTTAAAAAACAATTAAAACTTCAACATGATGAGATTTTCGGTGAATGTGCTGAAATTCTAAAAATAAAAGAACAAATTCAAATACTCGCACAATATGATATTCCTGTTTTTATCTCTGGAGAAAGTGGAACTGGAAAGGAATTGGTTGCCGAAGCAATTCATTACAACAGTCCAAGAAAAGAGCAAGCGTTTATAAAAGTAAATTGTGGTGCAATAAGTCCTCAATTATTTGAAAGTGAATTTTTTGGACATAAGAAAGGCTCATTTACAGGGGCAATCTCTGATAAAGATGGAAAATTCAAACTCGCTCACAAAGGAACGATTTTCCTTGATGAAATTGGGGACCTTCCACTTGATATGCAGGTGAAACTATTAAGAGTGCTTGATAAAGGAACCATACAGCCCGTTGGTGGAAGCGAAGAAAGAGTAGATGTGCGAGTTATTTCAGCTACAAATAAAGATATAAAAAAGTTAGTTAATGAAGAAAAATTCCGGGAAGATTTGTTTTACAGGATTGTTAGAGACCATGTTTATTTACCACCTTTGCGAGAAAGAGGAACAGATAAAATATTAATTGCTGAAAATTTTATCCGACAATTGAACAAGAAATATAAATTAAATAAAACACTTTCACAATCTGCAGTTGACCTTATAAATAATTACGAGTGGCAAGGAAATGTGAGAGAATTATTTTCTGTGTTAGAAACAGCGTATATTCATTCTGAAAATAGAATATTAGCGAAGAATATGAATTTGATAGAATTACATAAAGAAACCGGTAAGATGTTTATACCTGATAATGGTATTGATTTTGATAACGAAGTTGTTCCATCATTTTATAAGGAAGCTTTAAGAAAAACAAATGGCAATGCAGAAAAAGCAGCTAAATTACTAAACATTAAACCACACACATTCCGAGCAAGATTGAAAAAGTTACAAATGAAAATGTAGGGCAGGTTCCCTTGACCTGTTTTACTAAGGAGGAAACAGGCGAGATGAATTTAATCTATTTAACTAATTTGGCTTCAGATTCTTTTTTCTTGTTATTCCCATACTCAATTAAGTTGAGTATAAACTCCAGTGGGAATCTATTAAGTTCATTTATTATTAAATATGGATTCCCATTTACCCTCCAGAAAGCAGGGAGGACAAGCACGGGAATGACAGCTTTTTGTTCATTTGTAGTGCTGTTTCTCTGCTCTGTCCTCATCAGGAGGAAAACGCCTTAAAAAAAATTGCAGCCATGCACGGGATGTGCCCCTACAGATGTGGTAAATAGATTTGGGATTTCATCACAAATTAAAAAACATGAAAGTAAATTCAAATGAAAAAAGTAAAAATATTGACACAAAAAAGTAAGAATATTTACGAAACAGTAATTGTGTCATTTTCATTGTTTTTCTTAACTGACAGCTATCTTGTGAATTATAAGAATCTTAACATATTTGGCACACTTTCTGCATTTATTGAATCTAAAAATAATGTTTTTGGAAGGACATAAAATGGATAAAAATGATAAATATTCTGAAAAACTAAAAAAATTAAACCAAAGAATTGCAGAAAATCCTAATGATGCAATTCTATTTAGAGAACGGGCAGAATTAAATTTAGAAAATGGAAAATTATTAGAATGCGTGAAAGATATAGATAAAGCTATTGAACTTGATCCACAAAATGCAGACAATTATTTATTTCGTGGAGATATAAATTGGGATTTTCTTAAATCTATTAAGGATGACCCAAAATTTCAAATACAAAAAAAACTTCTTAATTTTATAATATCTGATTATAAAAAAGCTTCAAAACTTATTTCTGATAATAAAAATAATAAGGATTATGAACAAAAAGAAAATAAAATCATAGATATTGTTTTACGCTATATTGAATTAAATGATTATGAAAATGCATATGAGGATTTTATGAAAATTGGTTATTATTATGATTATGATGAAGAAACAACAAGAAAAATTTTAAAAATTGCTGATTATTTTGAGGAAAAAGAAGAATATAATAAAGAATTTGATATAATTACTAATATAGACCCGGATGATTACAATCAGGCATCTGATGGGTTTTATTTAGAAAAACTAAAATATATTAATGAAAAGATGTTAGAAAAACAAAGGAATGAGATTGATACAATAAAAATAAAAAGGAATTATGAAAAAAGTAAACATGAAGAAGAAAAACGAAAAATTAAAACCCGCATTTTTCAAGCTATGAGTCATACTATTGGTTCCTTTGTTTGGAGTGATAAATTGATTATTAATAAAATCAGAGAAGGTAGGAGTTCTGAAAATGATATCAGAAGATTGGAACTATTCAATGAGTTAATATTATCTATCATGAATTCAATAAAGATCGCTTATAGTAGTAACAAAGTAATTGATAATACATTAGATAAAGATATTAAATGTTCTAAAAGTGTAAATAATATTAGTGTATATCATTTATTCTGTTTTTGCCTTAATATAAATTTAGAACGTTTAATAAGGGGAAGCGAAGGTTGGGGCTCAACAAGAAAAAGTTTCTTCTTTTTAGATAAAAAAGATAAAACAAATTATTGGAAATCAATTGATTATTTTGAGAGTATTCAAAATTCCCCTAATTTTTTAATATCCGACTTATCCGAAGATGCTATTACAACTTTTATTAAATTCTTCAAAAGTAATGTTCTTCAAAAGATAAATCGCTATTTTGATATTCAAATTAATGAACTAAAAAATCTATATGTTATTAAGAATTCTTATACATTTTCAGTTTTATTTGTAATCTTTTTAGAATTAACAAAAAATATGTTCCGATATGGTTCAATAAAAGATAAAGTAAAAAGAATTTTCAAAATTTATGCTATTTCAGATAAAGAGTATTTTCATATCAATTTTATAAATTTTGTAAACAAGAGTTCTTATATAGTTAAAGAAAGTACTTTACAGGGATTAGAAATGGTTCAAGAATTCTCAAAAGTTTTAGGAGAATTTCAGAAAACTGAAAAACCTATTAAGAATAGTAATTTTAGTGAGTTTTCAATTAAACTATCAATAAGAAGGAAAAGGAGAAAAAAATGAGAAAGAGAATATTATGGGTAGAGGATAAAATAGAGACTATATTTGATATGATAGCAGAGGACAAATTATTCAACCAAAATTTAGATGAGAATGATTTATTGGAATTTGATAAATTGAAAAATAGAGATATAGAAATAAAGAACGAATTTTTAAGAAAAAAAAATATTTTTTTAAAGCAAGATTTTTGTGAAGCTTGTGAAATCATTTTTAATGATGAGAACTTTGATATTAGCATTTTAGATGTTAATTTTCCTTCACCGATGGGAGATGAATTAAACAGCAAAGATATTTTGAAAGCAAAAGAACTGTTTGTAAACTCTTGTTATCCTACAACTAAAAAATTAAAGAAGGAATTTGAAACAGTTTTTGATGAGATTATTGGTTTGGATGAGTATAGTGGATTACTTCTATTTTTTATCATTTGTTTGTACTATGAAAAGGAAAGAAATATTTCTGATGTTACAAAAAGAATATGTATTTTCACACAATATGATATAAATTTTGAGAATTTTATATATAAGATAAATGAAAAGATTTCTGCTTCTGACCGTAGACTTACTGAATTAGGAATAACAAAGTACATTAAAGACATAGAGAGATGTTTTTGGCATAAAAATAAAGATGAAGATAAATTAAAGCATTTTATTGAATATGATGAATATGCAGATGTTTTAAGAAAAAAATTGGGTAAACATATTGTTAAAAGATATCTGAAAATTCTTAAAGAAAAAGATGATAAAGCAAGAATTGGAGATAATCTAAAAGAAGTAAGGATTATCTATGAAGAGATTCTTAATTCTTGCCTTGGTAAAATTCCAGACATGAGAGATAATTGTACTGATTCATATGGTAATCTTAAAAAAGGTAAAAGTACAATTGATTGGTTAACAAATAATAACCACATAAATAGCATTCATCGTAATTTCTTTTTTTCAATAAACTCAATTTGTAACAAACACGAACTCCATGGACAAGGAGAGACAGGTTATCAACCTACTTTAAATACTATAAATTCTCTCTTTTATGCTCTTCAAGATACAATTCTATGGTTTAATAAAATAAGTTAATTAGTGTATGTCCGGAAAGTATGATTTTTCGACCTCACCCCAACCCTTTCCTATAGAGGAGAGGGAGTCAAAAAATTCCCTTTCTCCTTATAGGAGAAGGGATTAGGGGTTGAGGTAAAATAAAAGGAATAATATAATTCTACCCAATATGCGACTTTACGAATGAACTCTGATTAGTAAAACTCTTTCCCTTAACGAGTCGTTAAGATTTATTTGATTTTTGTGTCTTTGTGACTTTGTGGCTATTTTAATCCATAATGAATGAAACAATCCAAAACAAATTACGACTAACCCCTTCAAATCCTGGTGTCTATTTAATGAAAAATTCATCCGGGAAAATCATCTACATCGGCAAAGCAAAAAATCTAAAAAAAAGGATTAATTCATATTTTACGAAAACCCAATTTGAACTGCCCAAAACAGAAATCCTTGTTTCAAAAATTGCTGACTTTGAATACATCGCAACAAGAAATGAGGTTGAAGCTATGATTCTGGAAGCAAACCTTATAAAGAAATATCGTCCAAAATATAATGTTGCATTGAAAGATGATAAAAAGTATCCATATATCAAAATTGATGTAAAAAACATTTTTCCAAGAGTAATTGTAACCAGAACAATTTTAAAAGATGGTTCAAAGTATTTCGGACCTTATACTGAAGCACATTCCATTCGCCGCACATTGAATTTATTAGAGAAAGTATTTCACTTAAGAACATGTAACAGAAAAATTCCAAAAGATAATGTTAAAAACCCATTGTATAAGAAACCTTGTCTGAATTTCCAGATACATAAATGTGATGCACCTTGCAGCGGAAACATTAGTTATGAAGATTATAGAAAGAAGGTAGAACAGGTAATACTTTTTCTAAAAGGAAGAACTGATGAGATAGTGAAAAAACTTCAAAACGCAATGGAGCAAGCCTCAGAAAAAAATCAATTTGAAAAAGCATCTGAACTTCGTGACCAGATTATTAGAGTAGGAAAAATATCTGCAAAACAAATTGTAAGGAAAACCTATCTTGAAGACCTTGATATAATTGGTATTGGAAGAGAGGATAGACTTTGTTGTGTTGTAATTCTGAAAATTCGTGAAGGCAGGCTGATAAAAAAAGAGCACTATTTTATGGAAAATACATTTGGTGAAAAGGATGGATTAATTATATCTCGGTTTTTAACTCAATATTATTATTTTCAAAGCGATATTGCTCCAAAGATTTTGATGCAAACATTACCTTACGAGAATGAATTAGTTTCCCAATGGCTTAATGCAGAGATTATTATTCCACAAAAAGGCGATAAGAAAAAATTAGTTGAAATGGCAAAGCAGAACGCCTTTCTTCTCGTGGAAGAAAAGAAACTTGCTCACTTAAAAACTTCATACAGAACAGTTTTTGCTGTTAAAGAATTAAAAGACAAATTGCATCTTTCAAAGCTTCCAAGAAAGATAGCTGCCTTTGATATATCAAATTTGCAAGGAAATGAAGCGGTTGGCTCTATGGTTTTCTTTGATAATGGTAAGCCAAAGAAAAATCAATACCGAAGATTTAAGATAAAGACGGTTTCCGGCATAAATGACTATCTAATGATTGAAGAAGCAGTAACTCGCTATCTTTCTCATCTTGAAGAAGAGAAATTTGAGACTCCGGATATGATTCTAATTGATGGCGGAAAAGGGCAATTATCTTTTGCTAAAAAAGCTCTGAAAAAATATCCTTATAAAATTGAGTTGTTTTCAATAGCCAAAAGGCTGGAAGAGGTTTTTTCAATAAATAGTAATGAACCGATTATCATTCCAAAGACATCTTACGCGTTAAAATTGCTTCAGCAGATAAGAGATGAGGCTCACCGATTTGCAATCAAATATCATAAAACTTTACGTGACAAAAAGACTACGATTTCGATTTTAGACAATATTCCCGGTATCGGAGGAAAAAGAAAGATGCTTCTTCTTACACATTTTGGTTCAATAACAAATATAAAAAAAGCATCAATTTCTGAATTGGAATCTTTATCTGGCATAAGCCCAAAGTTAGCCCATACTATATTTAGTTACTTAAATAAAAAAAGGCAATGAAGGAGAAAATCCTTTCATTGCCCTGGATAATTTTTTAATTAAAAACTTCTATCCTTCAAATCCTCAAATTTTCGTTTTCTGAATTTTACTTCAGTACCATCAAATTGTTTTTTTATGTCTGCAATGTCTTTTTCTGGATTAGTGCTATGTATTAATTTTAAATGATTATATCTATTACATGCTGTTATAACCTTCGTGGATGGTGATTTTGAAACCACAAGATATATGAGATGTAGGTCTTTCCGTTTTTCAAGGTAATATTTCATTTTGGGAATATCCTCTTCGGAAAGTTTTTCAGCATACACGAATGCAACGATTTTCTTGTGACTCTTTGGGGAGACTTTGCTTCGGGTTAGTCTTCCTTTCATTTTTTACCTCCATTGTAATTTTTACCACAGAGAGAAGGACTTGTTAGTCCTATAATGAGTAAACAGGTACAACAGTTAACCAGTTTCACTTCCCTTTGTGGTTATTTAAGTGCTTTATTAATCATTTTAATTAAATCTTCATCATCAAAAGGTTTGAAGATTATATCATGCAAACCGTCTTTCCTTGCTTTAACCAAAACATGATTTGGGTCATACCCAAAACCGGTCATCATAATAATTGGTATTTTTTCATCAAAATTTCTTATTTGGGAATACAGTTCATATCCATTCATATCTGGCATAGCAATATCAGTTAGAACCAAATCAATCTTGGTTTCACGAATTTTTTGTAAAGCGTCAAAACCATTATCTACAATAATACTGTTGAAGTTAAATTTTTTCAAAATATACTCAAGATAATTTAATGTGTCTTTCTCATCATCCACTATAAGAACTGTTTTCATTGTTTTGAGTCTTTACCTGTTATTTTTTGATAAGCCTCAAGATATTTCTCTTTTTTTTTAAGAGTATTTCATGGAAGCTGAAAATTTTATAATTCGGATTAACATTATTTATTTTTTCAATACCTTTGTCAGAAAGATAATCGTGAACAAATTGTTTATCGTAATTTTCTTTCGGAGTTCTTTTTCTATATATTGAGGCATCGCAAAAACGAGAAGAGCCAGGTGTTAGAATTTCATCAATAAAGAGTAATTTGCCATCTGGAATAAAATTCGGTAGTATATAATCAAATGCAGAAATTCTATCTGAAACAATTATAAGAATCTTATCATCAAGGTCGTAAGTATTCCTAACTTTACCCTTTTTGTATGGGAATAAATTTTTGAATTTACACATATATACTTTTTTTGTATGAGAGAAAATTAAAATTTCTAATGCTCAATTTCATAGGTATATGATATTGGAGCTGCTTTTTTCAACATTGCAGAAACACCACAATAACGATCTTGAGATAATTTAATCGCCTTTTTCAATTTATCTTTATCAACATTACCGGAAATTTTATAATGTATTTTTATTGATTTAAATACTCTTGGATGCTCATCTGTAAGTTTTGCTTCAGCAGAAACTGTAAAATCTGTAAAATCAACATGCATCTTTTTTAAAATAGATACAACATCCATAGCTGTACAACCGACTAATCCAATCAATAATAGCTCTTTTGGTCTTATGCCTTGGTCATAACTTAAATTTTTATCTGCATCAATAATGATGCTATGGTTTGAGTCTGAAACAGCACAAAATTGCAGTTTATCAATATACTTAACTTTTGCTTTCATATTTTACAGTCAATTTATTACTATTTGTAATTTTTTTTGTCAAATTTTATTTCAAAAATTTCAATCTTTTTTTATTTTTCTTGACAACAATAAAAATATACTAAAATTTAACAATTGTTGGAAGTCACTCTAATCCAGATGAAGAAACTTTTCTGAAACCGGTTTGGAATGCCTTATACCAACAGTATTAATATAAAGGAGATTTCTGTCAAATGGCAAAAACCGAAACAGGTACTGTCAAATGGTTCAATGCTACAAAAGGTTTTGGCTTCATTGAGCGCGATAATGGAGAGGATGTTTTTGTTCACTATAGTGCTCTTAAGGGTGAAGGATATCGCTCTTTAGATGAAGGACAAAAAGTAAGTTTCACCGTTGTAAAAGGGGATAAAGGTCCCCAAGCACAAGATGTTGTGAAAATATAGCTTTGATACATACAGTATATTGAAAGTGCGGTGTGCATAAATTGTGCACCGCACTGTTTTTATTTACTAAGATTCTACAAGATATTCGCTACCGTCAGGGAATGGTCCCTGGCGGCTCCTTTTACCGTCCACTCGTCTGGGCGTAGATATCCGAAGGCACGGTAGAGTTGTTACTGATTCTCCTTCGTCCCTCCCCGATTAAGCCTGTTCCTGACGAGCTCAGGAATTGGGACCATCGGGACTACGAAGAACGGACCATTCCGTGACGAAAACCCAATCAAAAAAATCTCGGAAACATTATCACCAATATTTGTAAGATAATATTAGTATAAATTCCAGCCATTATATCATCCGCGATAACTCCCCATCCATGTGGTAATTCTTGGATTTGATGTATTGGAGTTGGCTTTGCAATATCAAATACTCTAAAAATAACAAAAGCATAGATAGCAATCATCAAGGAATGTGGAAGGAAAAGGATTGCAACGCAATAGCCAAGAACTTCATCAATAACTATTTTATGGCTGTCATGCCCCAAGTCCTTTTCTGCTTTTTGTATAATCGGAACAAATATAAGACTAACTAAGACAATAATAATTATGAGTAAGAGATTTTCTATTGTTGTAAGCTCAGGGAGGAAAAGATAATATAAAACAGCAGTTACTGCACTGGTAAGTGTTCCTGATGCAACTGGAAAGTAACCAATAAAAAATACAGAAACTAAAAGATTTCTTATGAATTTACTCATTTTTACCATGATCCCCAATTAAATTGGGGACACTATCCCCGCGTCCGCGGGGACACAAAGAATTTTTTACTACATATTTATAATGAAATAATAAATTATAGTCGTCAGCTAATTTATTATATTAAGAGACTTTGTCTTTCCGATACAGTAACATGATTTTAAAGTTTACAGGCAATTGAATGATTAAAAATATTTCACAAACCCCAATTTCTTATTTGTGGTAATTCGTCCACCCTCCGTAGTCCCGATTATATCGGGACGGAGGACGGGTGTAAATTCGTGGCTTAATTGTCTTCAATTCTTTCTATATCAGCACCAAGCTGAGCAAGTTTATTTTCCAGTCTTTCATATCCTCTATCCAAATGATATATACGAGAAATTTCAGTTTCACCTTCTGAAGCTAATGCAGCAATAACCAATGCGGCAGCTGCTCTAATATCAGATGCCATTAATGGTGCTCCAGTCAGCTGATTTCCACCATGTATAACAATTCTGTTTTTGTCTAATTTTATGTCTGCACCAAGTCTTTGCAATTCACTAATATACATAAACCTATCTGAGAATATATTTTCATCAATAATGCTTTTACCTTTTATTGTAGAGAGTAAAGAGGCAAAAGGTGCTTGTAAATCAGTTGGGAAAGCCGGGTATGGATTTGTGGAGATTTCTATTGGGTTTTTACCTTTACCAGAGATTGTAATTGAATCATTATTAACATTAACAGAGAAGCCGATTTCTCTTAGCTTTTCAAGCACCATACTCAGGTCAGACGGACAGCAATTTTTCACAGTAATCTCCCCTTTAGTAATTGCTGCGGCAAGTAATAATGTTCCTGTTTCAATACGGTCTGGGATAAGAGACACATTAGCAGAATGCAAAGTCTGAATCCCGTTTACTGTTAGACAATCTGTTCCGATACCTTCAATTTTAGCCCCCATTTGGATTAAAAAAACTGCAAGAGCATTTATTTCTGGCTCACAAGCTGCGTTTCTTATAATTGTTGTTCCATCAGCAAGAACAGAAGCCATCAGAATATTGGCGGTTGCGCCAACACTTCTCTGTTCAAAAATTATCTCGTTGCTATGCAGTTTTTTTGTATCTGCATTGATATATCCATGCTCAATTTCAATATTTGTACCTAACTTTTGCAATCCTTCTAAATGCAGGTTAATAGGTCTGGCTCCTAAAGCACATCCGCCCGGGAATGATACTCTTGCTTTCCCGTATCTTGCAACAAGTGGTCCTAATACATAGATAGAAGCACGCATTCTTTTGACCAAATCATAAGGTGCTTCATAGCAGGTGCAGCTGTCAGTATGGATTTTTAGTTCATGATTTTTAAATTCTACCTTTGAACCCAAAATACTAAGTAGTTCCGCCATTGTTCTAATGTCTATTATATCCGGGACATTATTAATAGTATAGTTGCCGGCTGCAAGAAGAGTTGCTGCCATAATTGGCAATCCGGCATTCTTTGAACCACTGGCAGATATAGTGCCTTTTAATTTTCTTGCCTTTCCTTTAATTTTAAATTTATACATTATTTTATAATCCTGTATTATAAACCGCTAATTTTTTTCTAAAACAAGCACACGATATAAATCATTATAATCTTTTATTATGTCAATGATTTTATAATTAAATTCATGAATGATTTTTTCCATATCCTCTTTTTGCTTCGCTCCTATTTCAAAGAAAATCTTTGCATCTTTATTTAGAAAATCGTCCGCACTTTGCAAAATTTTTTGGTAATAATAAGTACCTTTCTTTCCTCCATATAGTGCTGTTTTGGGCTCATAATTTTTAACTTCTTTTTGAAGGTTTTGAAATTGCTTTTCAGAAATGTAAGGCGGATTAGAAATAATAATATCAAATTTTCCAGACAAATCTTTAGATGTATCAGATTGGATTAGTTGGATATTCTGGATATGATGCAATTCAATATTCTTTTTAGCATTTTCTAAAGCAGTTTTAGAGATGTCAGTAGCAACAAATAGTATTTTATTTTGGGTATTTGAAAAATATTTACTTATAGAAATTGGTATGATTCCGGTTCCTGTTCCAATATCTAAGACATTCCAGTTATTTTTGTTGGATTGCTTTATATATGAAATGACAGTGTCAACTAAGATTTCCGTTTCCGGTCTGGGAATTAATACGCCTTCATCAACAAGAAATTTATATCCATAAAATTCTGTTTCACCCAGCAGATATTGAAGAGGGTAATGAGTTGCTCTTTTTTTTACCAAATTTCTTATTTCTTCTCTCTCTTTAGGGTTTAGGAGTTTATCATAATTAAGATACAATTCCATTCTTGAGCAGTTTAAGACCCTTGCAATTATCATTTCTGCATTTAATTGGGGTGATAGAATATCGTTCTTTTTAAAGTAATTGGAAGTCCATAAAAGAACATCTTTGACTGTCCAGATTTCTTTGTTTTTTTTATCTTTCATCTGAAAATCGCTTCTAACCGCAAAGGGCGCAAAGAATACAATCCCCGCTTCCGCGGGGACGCAAAGAAAATAATAACATAATGAAATACATAACTTTTCCGTCAGCTCCGAGACCCCGATATATCGGGGATAAAATCGGGTCTGGCGGATGAATGTTTTATATATTTTTTTGATATTTAATATTTATTTGATTTTATTGTCAAAGTTTTGTATTCAGATTGTTGTTAATTTGATAAAAAAGAGCTCCAACAAAATCGGAGCCCTTAGCTTTAATCTTAACAATAGAGATGGATTTTATCTTAATAGTATCACTTTCTTGATGATGCTTTTCTTATCTGTAGAGAGTTTGTAAAAATAGATACCGTTTGCAACAGGTTTTCCAGATTCATCTTTTGTATCCCAAACAAAATCTATTACTCGAGTTTTATTATTTATTTCAGGCAGGAATTGTTTTACCAATTGTCCTTTAATGTTGTAAATCTTTAATTCAGCTTCTGTTATATCTCTTGGAATTGTGAAAGATATTGTGGTTGAATTATGTACAGGATTAGGATAGTTGTAAATATTCAAATCTGATATTTCAGAAGGTTGGAAAGGTTGTTCATCTATTCCTACCAATGTAGTTGTCATTGGGATTTCAACTTCTGTAAATTCACCATCAATTACCTCAATATCCTCAATAACAACATCATCATAAAAAACTCTTTCTGCATAAATATCATAAACACCTGCCTGCATGC
>CAYNOU010000024.1:27799-32760 GCA_964398885.1 uncultured Candidatus Cloacimonadota bacterium
TATGACAATGAATAGCTGTAACACAGTTACTCACTGTATTATTCACAAATTGGATAGGAAAGTGAGCACTGGAAACGGCTCCTGATCCATAAAAGTGATTTTCAGCAATTAATATAGGTAGTGCTCCCTCTAATAATCCACAGGAAAAAAGAAGATATCGATACGAATGAATAGAAGGATGGTAACCTTCAAGACAATCAAAAAGATTTCTCATTATTAATATCTTATCACTGGGTTTTCCTATGCTGATTCCCTGAGGATTATCCAAGAAATAACATTTCTCAATTACTGCATTTCCATTATAAATGGAAATGGCACCTTTTGCCTGTCTATTTATGTATATCATAATTTTAGCAGCATATTCAAATCTGCAATGTTTAAATCTGCATAATTCCGCTTGTTCAGGTAAATAGATTGTGCCCCAGTGGTAATAAAGAGAATCCTGAAAACGGGTAAAGACAATGCTATCCTGCTCAGTCCCTTCCGCTATAAGCCTGCCATCTACCCAAAACATCTTTGCTATGTTATTACCATTACTAAACCAAAAATAAGAGTCATTCTCCAAGCTGTATTCGGCAGCATTTATCTTTACAACTGTGCCGGGTAGTATAGTTAAAGTTACATTCTGGTCAACAAAGATATTATCTACTACAATATATGGGTTGTTATCTGGTGACCAGATAGTGTCTTCTGTAATGTGACCGCCCACCTCAATAGAAAAGAGACAGGAAAAGGGAAAAAGGAAAAAGGAAAAAACTAAGATTAAAATTAATGTTTTTTTATTCATTTGATTTTCCAGTCAAAACGAAGTTTGTCATTCTGAACGAAGTGAAGAATCTCATATGAAAGCCTTCTACTCCGCTCAGAATAACATTTAATTTGCTTTAACAACAATTTTTATCCTATAAGGTTTCAGCGAAGGAGGATTTATTCTACGAAGTTTTAACGAAGTAGAAGCATCTTCTTAACTGCAGTTTCTTTGCCTGTTGTCAATTTATAGAAATACAATCCTGATACAACTTTCTTACCATTCTTATCTTTTCCATTCCATACGACATTATGCGTCCCTTTCTCCAGGTAAGAATTTACCAGTGTTTTTATCTTCTGTCCCTTGATATTAAAGATTTCAATCTTTGCGTTTTCTACATTATCTGCAAGAGAAAAGGATATGGTTGTGATTGGGTTAAATGGATTCGGGTAGTTGTTATGCAACATAGCGATTTTGGGAGCAGAAATCTGAGAATCATAATCAATATCATTAAAGAAGGATAGTTTTGATTCAAGTTCTCTTACGGTTTCCTGGTATTCAGAAAAAGTTGAAGGTCTTACCGAACAATTTACCGGCATAGCTCGGGTGCTATCTTCAGAAAGTTTTAGATAACAATAGGCTTCATCAATCACAGCATAGATTGAATCATCAGGTGTAGGTGGATTATTGATAACCTCTTCCAATCTTTCAATTGCCATAATGTAATCCGACTCATCCATATAGGTTTTCGTTTTTACATCTTCTTTAACTTTGTACATTGAGGTTCCGTATTCAGCCTGAATTGTATCAAGGAAGTCACGAAATTCCGTGAAATTCTTATCAGTGTAGTTTTCAATATAATAAAGACATTTCACAGAAATTACCGCTTCATCCGATTCCGGATATTCATTAATAATCTGATTCAAGGTGATACTTGCATTATCATAATCCTGGTTGTTCATATCACTAAATGCTGAGTTCAATAGTTGCCTTACTTTAGACAAATCATCGCCAAAATCAAATGCTTCAAAGCAGGGATAGAAACGGGTTTCGTCACCATGTGGGATAGTATTTCCCATAACCGGTATCTGGTTAACGCCATCCCAGTCAAGCACTGCCAAAATATACTGATCCCATCCACCTGAATTACCATCTTCATCTTTTATGCCATTGTCTCCGTATTCCATGTGATAAGACATCTGATGACCAATAAATTCAGTTCCACCATTATTAGTGATTATATTCAGGTCAAAATCGCCAAAAATCCCTAGCCAGCTATAAACTCCATGACAGGCATTGTTCTCTACATGATTTTGATTAAATTTCTCAAGGTGATGATCATTTATATAGATACCGTTTCTACCATTTCCAGTAAAGTAGGAGCTATCTATTTTGGAGTGTTCTACTGATGCATAAGCTAAATAGACGCCGTCACAGCTATTGTTTTCAATATTGGCATATTTTATGGTAACAGGGGAAGAAGTAGCATAAACAGACTGTGGCTGATTATTACTAATATTACAACGATTGTCATTATCAAGTCCCTTAATCGTCAACCGTTCTATATTATTGACATAAATTGGATTACAATTGGTATAATCAGTATAGTAAAGATTTAATTTTCCAGTCCCATTTTTACTTCTTTCGGTATTACACATATGAATTTTACAGATACCTGATATATCACAATTAACAAACCAATAAGGATTATTGGGGTCAGGGTTTTCAATCACTATACCCCACCAGCGCACTGCTGAACGTGAATAAATTTCAATTGAAGGTGGAGTTCCGGGATAATTCTCATAATCAACTATTGTACCTGTTGTAATTCTACCTCCATTTTGTGCAATGATTCTATCACCGGGGCAGCAATCGCATCTTAATTTTGGATTAGCACCAGTGATTGTAGAACCCCAATCAAGGAAGAATAAGGCATTCGCACCATCTATAACAACAGCAGAATTCTGCCAGAGATTAAACGAAGCACCTTCACAGAGAGTAACATTACCCTCTACACCAAACTCGTAAGGTCCGAGGAAATATACTTCAACATTTTCTTCAATAGTAAGTTCCACATTTTCTGGAACATGAACATCGCCAACAATATAATAAGGAGAGTACTCTTCCGTCCAGATGTCATCAATATCAGTACCAACAATGCCACTAACTCCTTCTTTATTGAAATCTTTTAATTCCAATATATCACCACTGCGGGGAATATATACCAACTCGTCTTCATCTAAATGAGTCAATCCACCCGCATACTGGGTTTTTACAGCTCTAAAGGGAATTGGATCAACTTCAGCAAGACCATCATAGTAGCTAAGGTAATACCCGGATCCTGCATTTCCACGGGCTCTAAAAATATACATTACATTACCATCAGAGAAGACGAAGTTTCTTTGGCAGGTATCCCAATCTCTCATTGCTTCTACTGCATGGTGTATCCCTTCAATTACATTTCCATTGTAATATTTGATATTAGCTATAATCCAGTGGAGGTATCTCTCAGTATCTACTATCTGTCCATTTCCTCCTTGTTCAGGTGGAATAAGTGGAGTTTTATAATAATATCCCATATCAGTAAACCAATAAGGGAATAAATAGGTTATCATACTGTCTAATTCTTCAACATATGGAGAGTAAATTGTTCCATTGTGTTCAAAAGTGTAAAAAGGAACACTAGGATAATTTTCTAAATCATAATCCCAGACAAATGGATGGGGATCCGAAATATTGGAATTGCCGCCCGTAGCAAATCTAGAATGACCTAACACAAGAGAGGCATAATTATCTTCATTATAAATTGCTGTCTTAGCTTCTTCAAAAATAGCAAGATTTAACGGATCATCCCATTTGTTGCGAAATATCTGATTATCAGGGATCAAATGCAGCCAATCCTTATAATATATAATTCCATACCCATTTTGATGCATATGATTTTCAAGAAAATCGAAGAAATCTTCTGGATCATTATAGTTACCTGTGGTACCTCCTATATCAGGGATAGTATGACCTTCTGTCGCTAACATACCAAACATATCACAATCTGCATAACTCTCTCCGGTCATAAGAACAGCAAATGCCAATACAAGCATTACTGCTAATAACCAATTTTTGTTTTTTTGAAATTTCATGATAGTCTCCTTTGTTTTTTAGTTATTTTTTAGTTTTCTGTTTAGTCACGACTTATAATTACATCGTGATATAAATGCAGTTTAACATTTCTCCTTCGCTAAGTTTAATTCGATTAATATGGAGTAAAGCGAGTCTCTCAGCGATATACTACGAGAAACTCCCACCAAAAGTGGACAAACGCCAACCCCAAAATCCTATCTTATAAGTAAACATTTTTTTGTATCTATAACTTTATTACCTACTTTTAAGCTATAGAAATAAATTCCTGAACTTAAAGATTTACTATTTTCATCTTTTCCATTCCATACCACGCTATTCATTCCGCACTTCGCATTTTGCATTTTGAACTTCTTTATCAGCTGTCCTTTGATATTATAGATTCTTATTTCTGCTTCCTTCGTGTTTTTCGGCAATGAAAAAGAAATATTAGTCCCGATTATATCGGGATTCACAGGATTGGGATAGTTTTGAGATAATTCAAGTTTGTATATTAATTGTGTATTGTCAACAGAGACATGAGGATGTATTATTTGCTCACTACTATTAGGGTTACCTACAAGCACATCATCAATATACCAGCCGTAATGGTCACAAACACCTTGGTCAGAAGCAAAATGCCATTTCAGGATAATATTATTCCCAGCATAATTGCTGATATCGAATTCTACTGGTTCCCAATCATAATTTGTTTCGCCAAATCCTTGCTCCCCAAGAGCAATGACATTTCCGTCATAACCATCTATAGGGGTAATCAGATTGAATGAAGCACCACCATTAGTTGAGATTTTTACATTTCCACCATCATATAGTGTGCCAGAACTGGCCTGTTCAAAATCATAATAATGGTAGAAAATCAGAATAGCACTATCAGGAGCAGTAAATTCAGGGGACTCAAGATACCAGTTTGCATTATCTACATAATGGCCATCAAGATTAGTAGCCCATACATTTAAGCCAGAATAAGCATTGATATCACCAGCAGTAGGTTCACCCCATTCCCATGCATTAGTTGGAGGAGTGGGAGAAAAGTCTCCATCATTATCTTCAAAGTTGCAGAATAAAGCTGCTAAACCTA
>CAYNOU010000025.1:0-32179 GCA_964398885.1 uncultured Candidatus Cloacimonadota bacterium
CCATCACCTGGATCTTCGGTGGGCACTCCAATTACATCAATTAAAGTCCAGGTTTGTCTGCCATCAGATGTTTTTTCAAGTCCTCTCGCGTCATTTCCATTGAAACTTACTACATATCCACCTTCGTTATACGCAAGAATATCATCAGCGACATTTAGTATTGCCTGGTCTGCGTCTTCATTAGCTATAACCCATACATCGCCGTTTGGCAAATTTGTCTCTTCAGGGAATGAATAATAAGATGATTGCCATCCACTACCATTGTATGAACCCACTATACGGTAGTTTGAAAGATTAGCAGAAGCACCTGTTCCATTGTAGATTTCTAAGGCTTTATTATTACTTGAGCCTTCAATATAATCAGAAAAGAGTAAATCATTTTCTCCGCCACCAGATTGATAACCTGTAAAATCTATTGTACTATTAGATTCAATTGGATTTCCTGCCAAATCTTCTACATTATTGACTGTAATTGTATATGTTTCACCTTCAGTCTGTTCTGCTGTTGTTAAGGTGACAGTTATGCTATCTGTTTGAAGGTGGGCATTTAAAACTGTTAATTCATCTATGATGTAATTTCCTACAACTTCAGCCGTTTCTTGGGAAATCTTTTCACTAAAGACTAAGTTAACGGTTGTAGAAGAAGTAGCATTGGTACTGACCAATGTTGGCGGAGTTGTATCTCCGCCGCCTCCGGTAAATGTGTGTGAGCCAAGATAATCAAAGGTATCTTTATCGTAAACAATCCATTCTGAATTATCGGCATTAGTTCCTGCTGAGGAGTTCCAATCAGTATTTGGATTCCCAATACTGGCTTTTCGTACGAGTGTATGATCTTTCGTAGCTTCTGGTACTCCGGCTACATCCCAACCATATTCTGGAGCATCACCATCTTCGCCAATAGTATCAATAAGATAAAATGTTCCTGTGCCATCATCTTTTGCTAATCCTTGAGCATCATTACCATTGTGGTATAGGGTAACTACCAAGTCAGCAACTGCCAACATAGTTGGATTAGCGTCTGGATGGCAAACAACAAAAACCTCGCCATCAGGGAGTGTTCCCGAAATATCAACAGTATACTCTGGCCAATTCCCACCATTTCCAATTTGCCACAACTGATAGTTTGAAAGGTCTATATCCATTCCCGTCCCATTAAAAATTTCCAAAGCCTTATTGTAGCTACTTCCTTCAATATATTCAGAGAAAAATAAATCGGTAGCTTGTCCTAATAGTGATGTCGTTGTAATTATAAAAATTGTAATAACAAACAAGCCTGTTTTATTAATTTTTTTCATTTTCTCTCCAGTGATTCTTTTTTTACACTTACAGATTTCTCTACAAAAGCATAATAAATCACTAAAATTATTACTCCTATAACAATGCAGGAGTCTGCAATATTAAAAATATACCATCGCTGCATTATGAAATCCAGAAAATCAAAGTCAAGAAAATCAGTTACATTTCCAAAAGCAATTCTGTCAATTAGATTACCAACCGCACCACTTAAAATCAGCGTAAAACCCATATTAGCTAATGGATGTGTATCCTTTAAAAAAAGATATATTAATATGCAAATTGCAATAATTGAAACTATTATAAACAATATTTGATTAAGAATTCCTGAACCAATAGATATACCAAAGACGGCACCAGAATTCCGTGTATAAGTAATACGAAAAAAATCGCCAAGTATATTATAACTGTTTTTTACATTGTTAGAAAAAAAATTTCTTATACCTATTTTTGAGAACTGGTCTAAAGAAAGAAAAATCAAGAAGAGTAACAAATACTTCTTTAAATTATTATATTTTCCGATTATTATTGTTAATCCTTTCTTCGTTTCGTTGGCATTTTATACAAAATTCTGTAAATGGAATTGCTCGCAGGCGATTCTCAGATATCTCTTTACCGCAGAATCCACAAATTCCATAAGTATTATCATAAATTCTTTTTAAAGCTTGATCCAGTTTTTTAAGGTTTTTCAATTCTCTTTCAAGCATATAAGTTTCTTTTTCTCTCTCATCAGAATCAGTGCCAAGGTCAGCCATATGTGTGGCGTAAGCGGAAATATCACCAACAGAGTCTCTAATGGATTTGCTCCATGTTTTATCAATGTTCTCAATAATCTTTATTGTTTTTTCTCTTTCTACAAGTAGCAAATGTTTGAAGAATTCTAACTTTTCTTGGTCCATAATAAACTACTCCTATTCATTTATAAACTTTTTAAAAAATTTTCTAATAAGACTCTTAATCTATCTTGTGAATTATGTGCTGTCTTTTCAATTTCATTTTGTAAGTGTCTATCTTTATGAAATAGATTGGATAAATTAGTAATGATTGAAATAGCAATTATCTTCATTTGAAGATAAATTCCCACAATAACTTCATGAACTGTAGAAAGACCAACCATATCAGCACCAATAACTTTTAGCATTTTACACTCAGCCGCAGTCTCCAAATTTGGTCCCAAAAGTCCTGCATAAACACCAGTCTTAATCGGAATATTATTCTTTTGTGCCACATCCTCTGCTAATTTGATAAATTCCTTGTTATAAGCATCATGCATGCTTGGAAATCTGGAGCCCAGGCTGCTATCATTCACTCCAATTAGCGGATTCTGGCCTGTTAGATTGATATGGTCAGTGATTATTACCAGGTCTCCTTTCTGTAAATTCTTGTTTAATGAGCCAGCTGCATTTGTAATAATCAAATTCTGAACTCCAATTTTTTTAAGAATAAATATTGGATATGTTGTTTCTAAAGGGGTATAGCCTTCATAGCAATGGAGTCTGCCTTGCATAATTGCGATTCGTTTGCCAGCCATTTTTCCAAAAATCATTCTTCCTTTATGAGATGGAGCAGTTGAAACTTGAAAATGTGGAATCTTTTCATATGGAATTATCAATTCCGGGTCAATAGAAGAGGCTACCTCATTTAATCCAGTACCTAAGATTATAGCTGTATCAATCCTTTTCTTATACTGTTGTTCTATAAAATTAACGGTTTCTTGTAAATGCTTGAGAATTTTTCTCATTATGATGTTTTTTCTTCTTCCTTGATTTCTATGTTAGATTTCTTTTTGAGTTCACTATATTCTTGTTGAATATTTCTTTCTAATATTTCAAGCATAGAATTTAATTGGGATTTAAAACTTATAATAAATTGCATCTTTTTTTCTTTAAGATTGATAAAATCGTGTTCTAAAATACTGAGATAATCTTTTGCTTTTTTGACTTTTTCTCTTGAACTGATTTCTGCATCCTTAATAATGTTTTCCGCTTCATTCTTTGCATTATTTATAGTTTCATCCTTGATTTTTTCAGCCAGGATTAAGGTTCTACGAAGGAGGTCTTTCTGCTCATCTAAATCATCTAATTTTTTGTCCTTCTCTTGAATTTGTTTTTCTAATTCTTTGGTCGCTGCAAGCAGTAATTCTGTTTGAGTCGCAAGTTCCTCTAAGAACTCATTCACTTCAGCTTTCTTATAGCCACTCATAGCTCGTGAAAACTCCTTTCCACGAATCTCCGTTGGAGTAATTTTCATATCCATAAAACCTCACATTTTAATTATAGTATGTAAAATCTGTGAGCGTATTAATTCAATAATTAATATCACAATTATTGGAGAAATATCTATACCTTTAATAGGAATAAGTCTTCGGATTGGGGATAGAACTGGCTCGGTTACAGTAATTAAGAAATGGATAAAAGGATTTGAATAGTTTGGTGAGAACCATGAAATGATGGCTCGGATTATGATAATCCAGACATAAATTCTTAGTGCAAAATCAACTAAATACAATAGAATCATTCTCTACTCCCATTTATATTGACCAAAATTAAATTGGGACTTGATTTTCGTAGAAAGAACAAATTGAATTATGAATATTGAACATAGAATTCTGAATGCAGAATTTAAGGAAGGCAGTTTATGAGAAAGTTCATTTAAGTCATACACTCTCTTTTCTTTTTTCTTATCCATCATTCTTAATTCATTATTCAAGATTCTTCACTTTATCGGTTTAAAGCAATTTCTACACCGTGCCTCATAAATATCTTCTGCTCCAAGCAAAATTTCTTTATCACTTTTCACCAATCTTTGAGTCCTGTTCGCAGGGTTACCACATTTTACACAAATTGCAAGTGTTTTTGTAATATATTCAGCAGTTGCTAATAACTCTGGTATAGGAGGAAACGGTCTACCCAGATAGTCCTGGTCCAATCCAGCGACAATGACTCTTTTGCCTTCATTGGCAAGTTTGTTGCAAATATCCACTAATTTATCATCAAAAAATTGAGCCTCATCTATTCCCACAACCTCAGTATCTGAACGAACATTCTTGTATAATTCTTCAGCATTTGCGACTGATTCAGATGTCATCTTAGACTTATTATGGGAAACAATGTATTCTTTACTATAACGGTTATCAATGATAGGCTTGAAAATTTGGAGTTTCTGCTTAGCAATTTCTGCTCTGCGGAGTCGTCGTATCAACTCTTCAGTTTTGCCACTAAACATACTTCCGCATATTACTTCTATCCAGCCAGTTTTGTTTCTAACAATATTCATAAATTCTCCACTTTGAACTTAATTTTAATCAGCAATTTTTTATGTCAATTTTTATGCATATAGATTTTGATGAACATTTATGATAAAATTATCTCTATTTTTTATCTTCTTAATATTTTTTATATTAGAAAAAAAGGAGAATCCATAAATAAACTGATTCTCCTTTTTGAGATTTATATTCTTGTCTTTTTTATCTCAAAATCACCATCTTCTTGGTGATAGATTTTTCACCAGTATCAAGCTTGTAAAGATATATTCCATTAGAAAGCTTATTTCTATTTGAATCTTTTCCATTCCAGACAATTGAAGATTGATCATTTCTGATTGAGAATTCCTTCACCAATTGCCCTTTGATATTATAAATCTTTATCCGTGCTAATCCGTGTAAATCTGTGGCTGAAAAAGAGATTGTTGTTAAGGTTCGCATTGGATTAGGATAGTTCTGGTATAAGGCAAGAGTTTCAATTTCACCTGTAGACGGCTCTGGTTGAGGAATAGCCTTATCCAATAAATCTCTGGTCAGATTCTGAGAAACATACCGAAATTCTTCAAAGCATCTTGGTTTAAAGGTGCATTCTTCAACAGCAGCTTTACCGCCTTGTTCATCCAGTTTGAGGTAGCAATAGCCTTCATCAATAAGTGCAAGGATGGAATCTTCCACTGATGGTGGATTGGCAAGAATAGCTTCAAGCTTATCAATAGAAGTCAGATAGTCTTTTTCAAACATATAAGTGGACGTTATGATTTTATTTTTTATTCTCTCAAAATGAGGATAGGAAACATCATCAACATTTTCAATATAAGCTCGCAAACCAGCATAATCATGTCCGCTGAACTTTTCCAGATACAACAGCCACTGCAGAGCACTTATTGCAGTTTCTGTCTCAGGATAATCACTTACAATTTCTTTCATTGTAAGTTTTGCAGATTCATACTCTCCATCGGTTATTTGGACAACACCTTCTTCATACAGAATTTTTTCTGGTGGTTTTTCACCATCAAAGATGTAAGAACTATAGAACGGAAGAAATCGGGTGGTATCTGAAATATCTATATCATTGCCTCTGCAATCATTACCTTCTACTGGACCACCAAGTAGATAATGATCTACACCGCCATTGTCATGACTATAAATTGTATTAGGTCCCAAAGTCTGTATACGACTTGTAATATCTGGCCACTGATACAATCCAGCCAGTTCTAAACCACCATTGTCGGCAATTGTATTACCGGCAAGTATTGAGATTCCTCCAGCACCATAAGAAACAAAACCGTGTGACATATTATCAATAATACTATTATTGATAATATACATAGGTGCATCAATCACATATATGCCCCATCCGTAGTAGTTTGATGTTATAAGATTTGCCTGCACACAACTAAGAGTATCTGAGGGAAGATATACATAAATACCAGTGCCCATATTGTCTCGTATGGTACTATTAAGAATAGCAACTTTTGACTCAACACAATAAATAGGACAACAACCAATACTGTCTATAGTACAATACCAGGTAGATAAATATGAATTATTAACTGCGGATATCTGGCCACAATGTGAATATGTTGTATTACTTAAACCGAAACGAGAATTATTTAATTTTATATGACCTATTTTTGATACATCACCGCCAATTATACCGTGATTCCCAGGATAAGAATAGGAGTTATTTATTTCGATTCCATCCCAACCACCATCACCTACAGATGTAATTGTAACAGGATTATCAGAAGTACCAGACATATTAAACACCGCATCATTAACAATTATCCTATCTCCTGGAACCACAACTATATTACCATTGTGGTTCGGAACAGCTTCATGCATTTCTGCCCAGCTATCATACTCCATACCAGTGTCAGTGTCTACCCAGTTTGTATGCTCTGTGCCATATAGACTGGAACCTTCGTAAAATCTGAACCAAGAATTATTGTTAATCTCTACTAAACTTCTTCCAAATAGTGTCACAGAAGCATCTTCAATAACACAAAATTGGGAATAATCGTCAATTGTAAGAGTAACTTCTGGACCAATGGTTAAGCTTGGACTTACAATGAAGTTGCCAGTAACAGTTTGTGTATTTGCTACATTGCCACATAAGCCATAAAGACTGAGCAAATCTTCCTGGAAGCCAATGTTGTGATATGATTGTGGATGTTCGTAATAATTATAACCAGGATATGGACAGCGGTATCCATAGGGACTCCATGTATCAAAATTATTGGCATAGTCACATGCTTCTTCCATCTGAAGAGCCACATCTCCATTTAAATTGGGATCATAAGGATCAGGATGATTAACCATTGTAGGATAATTCTCAAACGGAAACTCATCCACTGCATAACCAGGTTCCCAGGGCACAACTTCATCATCTTCATTTATAAAGGGATAACATCCCCGTGCAGCCGCAGACCAATAGAAGATATACTCACTAAACTGGAGATAAGTGATATGTAATTCTGCTATGGCTGGTTCATCTCCTCTACATGAAGTATGAACTACTCTATGTGGTGCTTCCAGGTCATCAATGAATCCACCACTGTAACATTGAACAAGTAGAAATATCATCTCTGCACAATTAAAAGGCTCTACCATATCTGCAAGCTCATCATCCCTTATAGTATCCCAGTCCCAGAGCCAGAAATAAGAATTGGAAATGTAATCTTCTGAACCACCATGGTCGGTCACAAAAACAAACAATTGATCATCTTCATCCATATAAAGATCAAGGTGATTAAAAGTACTCTCTATGCTTGACTTAGTTGCTGGATACTCTATGTCATCTTCAGGATGGTCTGGTCCATCAAGATTTAGAGACCCATGATTATGAGCAGCAGTGCCATCAGTAGAATGGACATAGATATTTTCTGGTTTATACCCATAAACCTGGGTCAAGGCACAATATACCATAGACAGGTGATTCCAGTATCTAAGATGATTGTTAGCATCATCTACTCCACCATTGATAAGCACTGCATATAAGTGGTCATTTGGTTCTCTACCTTCTATGCTTGGGGTTGAGTCAGGAATAGCAGGAAGATAACTTTCAATATCAGGTCTATCAGCAGATTCAATTATTTCAAACTCATCCATATTTCTTGGCGGGACCTTGTCATCTACAATTTGATACGAACTAGATTCTGCATCTATAAAGATATACCTGCAAGGATGCTCCCAATCTGCAAAATACATATCATCAACAAAGAATGCCCAGCTTTCCGAATATGACGAAGTAAGGTATTTGTCCCATAGATGAATTCCTGTTGAACCTATCAAATCATTACTTTGGTATATATCAACCTTGCCAATATCCTGTGCCAGGATTTGATTGATTACCATTTCTTTTGCTTCGTCTTTTGTAACCTCTGCATACAATGATGCAGAAAATACGCATACTAAAAGCACTAATAGTGCTATTTTGAATTTTTTTACACGCATTTTATCCTCCCGTGTTTGTTCCGATTGTATATCGGAATTATTTTAGTATTATTACTTTCTTTGTCCTTTTACTTACTCCATTCAATTTCAAATTTACTAAGTATACCCCGGAACTACACCATTGATTATTCTCATCTTTTCCATTCCAGTTAACATTGTGTTCACCTCCTTTCATTTTTTGGTTAATTACTTGTTTAATTAACCTTCCTTTTATATCATAAATTTTTAACTCTACAAATCCTTGTTCTTTAATTGAAAAATTGATCATTGTGTTTATGTTGAACGGATTAGGGTAGATAGATAAATTAACTTCAGAAATTGGAGGATATTGTGGGTCTACTGCATTTTGAGGATTCTCTACGAAGTTACCTGCATCATTTTGAAAAAGGATGTTTACATTATTGTCACCATTATAGCTGTAATTAACTGTAATAATATCTTTTAGCCCATTACAATCCACATCTGTCGCAAAAGATTTTAGACTGGCAGTATATTCATAGCTCCCTGAATATGTCTGATAATTTATTGGATCGTCAAAGGTGTTATCACCATTATTATATAAAATATAAGTGTGGGTTCTTTCATAATTTGAATTTGGGTATGAATAAGAGACATTATAAATAATATCTGGGAAAATATCATTATTAAGATCAGAAACAAAGATTTCTGCCATTGCTTCATCTATCCATTTACTGTATGAAAGGTCAAAATTACAATTTCCATCATTTGAATATACTAAAACTCTTTTTGGTGATCCTGGAATTCCCCAATCTGCTGCTATAATATCATTATCTCCATCATTATCAATATCACATATTTCTAAATCAGTTAAATATGCACTAATATTAACAGACATACTATCTAACCCTGTTTGATAACTGTAATATATTATAATTTGGCTACCTCCCACTACTATATCATCTCTGAAATCTCCGTTAAGATCGTCACATGCAATACATCCTGGGGGAAAACTTAAATCATAATATATTGGTAATGAAAATTCACCATTACCATTATTTAATAAATAACCCCAGAAAAATCCATTATTAGAAGCTACTACTATATCTATGTCGTTGTCATTGTCTATGTCTCCTATTGTAATATGTTCAGCATAATCAGAAATGTCATAAGTAAATAAATTGTTTTGATTCTCATAAAAGTCAAAAAGAATACCTATCTGAGAATTTGTTCCATTATAGTATTGAGTAATTAAATCAAAGTCATTATTATTATCAATTTTTTCTATACAAAGATCTCTATGTTGTCCATTTAAGTAAAAACTATCTATATTTGAAAATTCCGCATTAATATTTTCTAATGTTGTAATCCCTGTCCAATTTGTTGAACTATTATATAAATGTCCCACAACAATATCCTTATCTCCATCTAAGTCCAAATCTTCAGAATAGACAGAATAAGCAGCACGGGGAACTGTGTATTCTGTAGCAAAGGTGGTGGTATAAATTATTATAGCTAAGAAAAGTAGAACTAAATATTTTATATTACTCATTTTATTTCTTCCCTTTATATTTTAGTAAAGTTGAAAATAGAAAATAATCTGTAAGTTTTTCTGTTTAGCCTTTTTTTGAATTATTTTAGCAAAATCACTTTACTTGTCCTTTTACTTACTCCATTCAATTTCAAATTCATTAAGTATATCCCGGAACTACAACATTGATTATTTTCGTCTTTTCCATTCCAGATAACATTGTGTTCACCTCCTTTCATTTTTTGGTTAATTATTTGTTTAATTAACCTTCCTTTTATATCATAAATTTTTAACTCTACAAATCCATGTTTTTTAAGTGAAAAGTTGATCGTTGTCCCAATTTTGGTAGAAAAAGGATTAGGATAATTAGTTAAAGTAACTGTTGGTATAGGCTCATAAGGTGGTTCTATTCCTGTTTGTGGATTTTCTACGAAATTCCCTGTTCCATCATTAAATAATATTTTCAACTTCCCGAAATTAGGTGGGGTCCAATACTCATAACATTTAATAAGATCCTTATAACCATTATTATCCAGATCCGCGAAATGAGAAGCATGACAATATTCACCAATATAGATATATTCTGGTGGATCGAAATTAAAATTTCCATTATGTTTGAATATACGGAATCCACCTCCTGTAGCACAAATAATATCTATGTAACCATTATTATCAATATCATAAAAACTTTCAGGTCCAAACGGTCCAAAAGCGAAATCAAATGTTTCATTAAATACAACTGTAAAGTTTAAGTTGCCAAAATTTTCATAGATTCGCATTACAGTGCCTAAAAAAGTGATTTGAACCGCTACTATGTCATTATCTCCATCATTATCTAAATCTCCAATTGCTACCATTGAAGTAAGGAATGTGCTATCTAATACTACTGGTGGGGAGGTAAAAGGATAAGAATAGATTAACGCTGGATTAGAAAGTGAAACTACAATCTCATCACTTCCATCTCCGTCTAGATCTCCTGCACTAATATCTGAGGGATACCAATCTAAATAATAATATTCCGGTGATGAAAATTGTCCTGTGCCATCATTATACATCAATCCCCAAAACTTAAAATTATTAGAATCAAATATTAAATCTCTATAATTATCAGAATTTATATTTGTTGATATAATTTTATAAGCATAATTAGATATGTTTATAAAATAAATATCATTATAGCCACTTTCAATATAGTCTCTGAAAATTACTATTTTGTGACTTTGAGTATTCCAATCATAATAATTTGTAATAATGTCAAACATATCGTTATTATTAATATTTTCAAAAATAATATTGTCATGATAACCTGGTACATAGTGAGTGTCACTTATGGAAAACTCTCCTAAATTATTATTCAATAATGATATTCCACTCCATGTTCCTTCACCTGTTGGGTCATGTCCCAAAATAATATCCAAATCACCATCCAGGTCAATATCTGCCACATCAACAGAAGCAGGTTTTGGTGGGACATCATATTCTGCAGCGAAGGTAGTGGTATAAATTAGTAATATGGTAAAAGTTAAAACTAAATATTTTATAATTTTCATTTTATTTCTTCCTTGTATATCACATATAAAGTTAAAATAGAAAATAATCTGTCAAGTTTTTCTGTTTAGCCTTTTTTTGAATTATTTTAGCAAAATCACTTTACTCGTTTTTCTACTTACCCCATCCAATTTTAAATTCATTAAGTAAATCCCGGAACTACAACATCGATTATTTTTGTCTTTTCCATTCCAGGTAACATTATACTTACCTCCTTCCTGTCCACCAGGGTGAACTGTTTTTTCAGTGATTAGTTGTTTTACTAATCTGCCTTTAATATCATAAATTGCTAAATCTACTGAACCAGGGTCCTTAATTGAAAAATTGATTATTGTATTACACGTAAACGGATTAGGATAATTTGATAAAGTTACTTCTGATATTTGTGGATATTGTGGGTCTATTGCATTTTGAGGGTCCTCTACAAAGTTACCAGTCCCATCATTGAATAATATTTTCAATTTTCCGAAATTAGGAGGGGTCCAATACTCGTAACATTTAATAAGATCCTTATAACCATTATTATCCAGATCTGCGAAATGAGAAGCATGACAATATTCACCAATATAGATATATTCTGGTGGCTCGAAATTAAAATTTCCATTATGTTTGAATATACGGAACCCACCTCCTGTAGCACAAATAATATCTATGTAACCATTATTATCAATATCATAAAAACTTTCAGGTCCAAACGGTCCAAAAGCGAAATCAAATGTTTCATTAAATACAACTGTAAAGTTTAAGTTGCCAAAATTTTCATAGATTCGCATTACAGTGCCTAAAAAAGTGATTTGAACCGCTACTATGTCATTATCTCCATCATTATCTAAATCTCCAATTGCTACCATTGAAGTAAGGAATGTGCTATCTAATACTACTGGTGGGGAGGTAAAAGGATAAGAATAGATTAACGCTGGATTAGAAAGTGAAACTACAATCTCATCACTTCCATCTCCGTCTAGATCTCCTGCACTAATATCTGAGGGATACCAATCTAAATAATAATATTCCGGTGAGGAAAATTGTCCTGTGCCATCATTATACATTACTCCCCAAAGAAAGTTAATGTTAGAATAAAAAACTACATCAGTAAAATCATCATTATTAATAATTCCTAATTCTATCTTATCAACATCGTAATCAACCTGGGTTATGCTATTAAAACTGAAATTTCCTTGTCCATCATTGGTATATAAAGCAATATACAAGTTTGAATAATCAGAATATTGGGTGACAATATCTGAATATATATCAGGATTAATAGTTTCTAACTTAATGTCTTTACCGTAATAATGACATGATATAAAATAGGTATTATAAAAATTTCCATTCCCATTGTTAAACATAATTACTAATGTGTCAGAATCGCATGCAATTACAATATCCAAATCACCATCGAGATCGATATCAACCACATCAACTGAAGCAGGTTTTTTAGGGACATCATATTCTGCAGCAAAGGTGGTGGTAAAAATTAGTAATGAAAAAAGAAGTAAAACTAAATATTTTATTTTGCTCATTTTTGCCGCCTTTATAAAGGCAATACAATTGCTTTAAAAAATAGTCTGTCAAATGTTTTAGCCATTTTATCTGACCAATAACATCTTCTTTGTGACCGATTTATTTCCTACCCGTAATGTGTATAAATAAACATTTGTACTCACCTCCTTTCTTACATTATCTTTTCCATCCCATTTCAGGGAATATTTTCCTTTCTTTTGCTTTCCTTTATAAAGTGTTTTTACCAACTCTCCTTTTATGTTATAAATAGATAATTCTATGCTGTTTTTTTGTTTTAATGTATACACAATAGTTGTTTTTAGACCAGATTCGTCCACTGAGAGATGAAATGGATTTGGATAATTTTGTAGTAGAGAGTTTTTAATAACTAAAGGGGGGTCATTACCTTCAATATCAAACTGTATCTCCTCACCAAGCCATACTCCATCACCATTCGTGGCAATATATACTTTGCTCTCATCTGTGAATGGGATAATATCTATTGTTCTTACATCATAAAATCCATCAAGATTATGCCAGTTTTCTCCTGCATCTGTGCTGTAATGTATACCTTCATTTCGTGTGCAATAAAATATATTATCAGGATTTGTATTATCAACATCAATTTTTTCAATCCCACCAGTGTGTGAATCAAGAACCTGAAAATTTTCTCCCCAATCATAAGATACTAATAAATCGTTTTGATGTGAACCATAACTAGTTATTGCATATATGATATCTGAATTAAATGGATGAATATCAATCGCAGTGTAACTAAGATTGCCAGGAGAAAAAATCTCCCAATTTTCTCCACAATCTAAGCTTCTATAACTTCCGCAATAAATTGTATCAGGATAATTTGGATCAAAAACAAAATTTCCACTACCAGAATAACCTACATGATTCCAACTATCTCCTCTATCTTCGCTTTTATATATTCTGATAGATGGATCAAATAATGCTGTTACGAAAATAATATTAGTATCAATTGGATGTACTGCTAAATTTAAAATAATTCCAATCACATTATGTCTAATATCTTCAACAGTTATGCCACCATCATAACTGCGCATAAGATTTTGTCCACCATAATAAACAGTGTCAGGATGCAGGGGGTCTACTGCAATTGCCTTAACTCCTTCATCATTAAGTTGGTCCCAAAACATACAGCCATCTACACTTTTCCATAATCCCTGTTTCCCTCCAGCAAAAACTATATCTCTATCCTCTGGATCTACTTCCAGATCTTCAATATAAGAATTATACATCCCATTATTCTGCAATTGAGTAGTATATCCTCCATCATTAGATTTATATACTCCACATAGAGTGCCAAAGTAGATATTTTCAACATTCTGCTGGTTAGCCTCACAACGATTCCGAAGAATAACCCCTCTTCCAGCACATAAGCTATCGATTGTTACCCAGCTACTTCCATTATTAGTACTTTTTTTAATTATTCCTAAACCCCAACCAGACCCACTGCCTCCTGTATATTGAGCATAATATAAATTATATTCAACATCGGCATATAAACTGGTAATCCATAGTTCGGGATTATTCCAATCAGGATAAGCAGTCCAGGTATATCCGCCATCAGTTGAAGAAGCTAATACCCAATCTAACCATCCTGTGTATATTATGCTCCACATATTCTGATTGTTTTCAGGATTGACAAAAAGTGAATATATAGGATAGTCATCAGTTAGTATTTGCCATTGATTGCCACCATCCACACTTTCCATAAGCCCCCAGGAAAAACCTGGTTCTCCTGCACTGCCTATTCCAACATACAAATGTTCTTCATTTCCAGGCTCATTAGTAATACAAGTTATATGATAAGTATCTCCATAAGGAACACTATCTATCAGCGTCCAGTTAGTTCCAACATCAATCGTATGGTATAATCCACCGTTGTCTAATGGTGGGACTTGAAAGCCTGTTCCGGCACCAATAAATATTTCATCAGGATTATTTTCATTTATGTAGATAAAATCAACATCAAGGGAGTCAGGTAGTGTTTCATTTGCTTTCTGCCAGCTGTTGCCACCATCATTGCTTTCAAATAATCCTCTACCTCCAGTTCCAGTCCAGACATGTTCAGAATTTGTTGGGTCAATTCCTATGGATTCAATGGGATAATAATTACCAAACCACCAACAGGGTAGGGTTGGAGAATTATCAAGTGAATCATCCCAGGTTGGTAAGTTTTCTGTTGAACATTGAAACCAGTTTTCCGCTCCATCTATACTTTTATAAACTCCATCACAATAAGTTCCAACATAGATAACATTGGTATCAGATGAAGCAATTGCTAACGAAATAACATGTGCAGAAAAAGGTCCATTTCTAATCCACTCTTCCCTATCAAAGTATGTGTTTTGTGCTAAAGTGTTGGTAAAAATTAGTAGTAAAAAAAAGATAAAAGGCAGATATTTTGTTTTGTTCATTTTCTTTTTCCCTCAGAAATATAATACTAATTTTTGAAAAAAAAGAATAGACTGTAAAGTTTTTTTAATTTTAATTTGAAAAAATCAAATAATTGAAATAAATTATTTTTATGTATAATTATCAAATTTTAATATAATAAAATTTTTCTCATATGAGAGAAAAAGGAAAAATAATATAAAAAATTATAAATCTTTTGACAAACAAAATTGTAAAATAGAATCTTTTACAAAATTAAAAGTGGGTGGTTAGCTCAGTTGGTTAGAGTACTACGTTGACATCGTAGGGGTCACCGGTTCAAATCCAGTACCACCCACCATTTTTATCTTTACAAGATCAAAAGGATTTTTATGCTACAAATTTATACAGGTAACGGCAAAGGGAAAACTACTGCTGCGACAGGTTTGGCTATTCGTTATCTCGGTCATAACAAAAAGGTCTGCTTAATACAGTTCATGAAGAAAAATTTCAAATATGGAGAAATCGTTTTTCTAAATAAAATAGAAAATGTTGATGTATTTCAGTTTGGTACCCCTGAGTTTGTGAATAAGATAAATCCAAAACCAATAGATTTTGAAGAAGCAGAAAAAGGACTAAAAAAGGCAAAAGAAGTTCTGAAATCAAGAAAGTATGATTTGATTATTTTAGATGAATTAAATGTTGCATTAGATTTCAACTTATTGGAATTATCAAAAGTTCTCTCATTATTAGACGATATTAAAAATGAAGAAGTTGTAATAACAGGCAGATATGCTCCTCCTGAGTTAGTTGCAAAGGCGGACCTTGTCACAGAAATGAGGGAGGTAAAACATTACTATAAAAAAGGAATAGGAGCTCGCGAAGGGAGTGAGTATTAAAGGCGGAATTCGGAATGCAGAGTGCGGAATTCGGAATGATGAATATGAACGAAGAACACACAAAAATAATTATAGAATCTCTGTACCTCTGTTGGCAATCATTTATTGGAGGATAGATGGAATTAACTAACAATGCATTAGCTGTTTTGAAAAAAAGGTATTTCAAAAAGGATGCAAATGGCAAGATTATTGAAGATGCTTCAAAGATGTTGAAAAGAGTTAGCGAAAATATTGCAGGGCAAGACAAAGAGAAGGCAAAAAAATATTATGAAATAATGGATAAGAGATATTTCCTGCCGAATTCACCAACTTTGATGAACGCCGGGAATGACCTTCAACAGCTCTCCGCCTGCTTCGTCTTGCCAGTTGAAGATAGCATGGAAGGCATCTTCACCGCAGTAAAAAATGCAGCTCTTATACATAAGAGTGGTGGGGGAACAGGTTTTAGTTTTTCAAAATTAAGAGAAAAGAACGCTCGTGTCCGTTCAACAAGTGGAGTTTCAAGCGGTCCGATTACATTTATGAAGGTTTTTAACTCTGCAACCGATGCTGTGAAACAGGGTGGGACGAGACGTGGAGCCAATATGGCTATTCTCAATGTTGACCATCCAGATATTTTAGATTTTATAAAAGCAAAGGAAGACAACGCTGAACTGAATAATTTTAACATCAGTGTGGGATTGACTGAACAATTTATGAATGCAGTTCAACACGATGATGAGTATGAATTAATTTCGCCGCATACCAAAAAGGTGGCGAAAAAGCTTAAAGCCAGAGATGTATTTAATCTAATTGTAGAAATGGCACATAAAAATGGAGAGCCGGGAATCGTCTTTATAGATAGATTGGATAGATATAATCCTACACCTGAAGTTGGCAGAATAGAAGCCACTAATCCATGTATAACAGCCGATACATTAGTCCTTACACAAAATGGGTATCAGAAAATTGAAAATTTAGTGGGTAAAAATATCAAAATATGTGTTGATTTGAGAGCAGAAAATGGAAAAGGGATTAAACTCGCTGCCCCCACTGAAATTATTTTTACTGGTGAGAAAGAAGTTTTTGAATTAAAAACAAAAAGAGACTTGAGAATAAAAGTTACGCCTGACCATAAGATTCTAACAAAGGCTGGTTGGAAACCAGCGTCTGAAATATCAAGTGATGATACGATATTTGTTTATAATGGAAATATTGATTTCACAGAAAATAAGAACGAAATTGAACTGGGTGAGATTCTTGGCTGGATTGTTGGCGATGGGTGGATATCTGAAGGGAAAAATGCAAGAGTGGGATTTACCTTTGGTGGTTCTGACAAAGAGATAATGGAATATTTAACACCTAAAATTAACAAACTTTATCACCTAAATTCGGAAATAAAACCATTAAAACGAGAAAGCAATGTCTATCATCTTTCTTATCACAGCCCAAAATTTGTAGAAATATTTAAAGAACTTGGTGTTAAGGTTTGCAAAGCCGATACAAAAGAAGTTCCTTCCTCGGTTTTATTTGGAGATATGTCTCTGGCAAAAGGATTCTTAAAAGGCATTTTTAGTGCAGATGGCTATGTCAACTTTGTTGCAGATAAATCTGCCGAAATTCGTCTAACATCTAAGTCCAGATCATTGTTAGGGCAAACCCAATTACTTCTTCTTAAGTTCAATATTTGTTCCAAAATCTACGATAGAAGCCGTCCTGCAAGAAAAGCTTTTTCCTACATCACTATTACTGGAAGGGAAAAAATATACGAAACAGATGGAATTTTGTATGAACTGGTTATTAGCAAGAAATCGGTTCTAACATATTTAGAGCAAATTGGATTTTTGTGCAGCAAAAATGATAAAAAGATAAACCTTCTAAAATCAAAGAATTACTACTCAGAAAATTTTACTGACAAAATGATTTCTATAAAAAAACTTAGTGTGGAAAAAGTTTATGACATTAAAAATATAGAAACACACTCTTTTATTGCCAATGGCCTTGTGGTTCACAATTGCGGTGAGCAACCTCTGCTCCCAAACGAAGCCTGCAATCTCGGTTCTATCAATCTTTCACTTATGGTCTATAATGGTAAGATTGATTGGGATATACTAAAAGAAACAGTATATACAGCGACAGAATTTCTTGATGATGTAATTGACCTCTCTGCATTCCCACTTCCTGAGATTGAGAAAATGGCTAAGGCAAATAGAAAGATAGGTCTTGGTGTAATGGGTTGGGCTGATATGCTTGTTGAACTCGGTATTCCTTATAATTCAGAAAAAGCATTAGATCTCGCAAAAGAGGTAATGGAATTTATTGATTATCATTCAAAAGTTGAATCTATGAGACTTGCTACAAAAAAAGGGTCATTCCCAAATTTTAAAAGCAGTATTTATAGGAATGGTAAACTAATCCGTTCAAAGACTAAACTTGATTGGGACAGACTTAAGCAGGAAATTGTGGAGAATGGAATTCGGAATGCTACAACCACTACAATTGCACCAACAGGCACGATTAGTATGATTGCAGATACTTCCAGCGGTGTTGAGCCGCTTTTCTCTCTCGTCTATGTAAAGAATGTGATGGATGGCGAAAAGCTAGTTTATGTTAATAAATATTTTGAAAAAGTTGCTAAAGAGCAAGGATTCTATTCTAAAAAATTGATGGAAGAGATTTCCAAGAAAGGCTCTTTGCAAGATATTAAAAAAGTTCCTGAACAAGCCAAAAATGTGTTTGTTACAGCCCATGATATTTCTCCGGAATGGCATATAAGAATGCAATCTGCATTTCAAAAATATGTTGATAATGCTGTCTCCAAAACTATAAACTTTTCGCACAATGCAAAAAAAGAAGATATTAAAACTACTTATGAATTAGCATATCAATTAGGATGTAAAGGCGTAACAGTGTATCGTGATGGGAGTCGGGATGAACAGGTTATTAGTATAGGCAAAAGAATGCGTGAACAGGAAAAGAGCAGAATTGCACCTCGGCGCCGTCCTGCTACCACCGTGGGTGTTACTAAAAGAATAGACACAGGCTGTGGACATCTATATGTTACAATAAATACAGACGAAAGTGGGATTTGTGAAGTCTTCACTCAGATGGGAAAAGTAGGCGGCTGTGCTTCCGCTCAATTGGAAGCTATTGCCCGATTGATTTCATTGTCTCTGCGTTCTAATATTAAGACCGAATCTATTATTAAACAGCTCAGAGGAATTCGCTGCCCTTCTCCAATGTGGTCCAAAGGAAAAATGATTCTATCCTGCGCTGATGGAATTGCGAGTGCTTTGGAAGAATTTCTTGCAAAAGACGGAAATGGATTAAAGAGAGAACAGAAAACAGAGAACGGGAAATGGAAAAGGATTGGCAGTTTAACTGATTCAACTATTTCAACAGGTTTAGGCTCCATCTGTCCTGAATGTGGAACAGCATTAGAATTTAAAGAAGGCTGTAAAACCTGCCCAATATGCGGATGGTCAAAGTGTAGTTAGTTAATTAGTTAACTGGTTAATTGGTTAACTGGTTCACCCTGCTTGTAGAACGACCTTTCCGTCTGGGCGCCGAGACCGACCAAGGTCGTTAATTTAAATAGGCTCTAAATATGCATTAAGAAAACGAGTTCACCCTTTGTCCCGATTATATCGGGACGGAGAACGAGCTATGAACCTCGTTCTACATTTACTAATTAGAAACCACCCCAATCGGGTAGGTTCGGGTTCATCCCGAACCAAATCCGGTTTTTTCGACTCGTAAGTTTACTCCGTTGGGAAGTTTACCCTGTGAAATGCGAAGCAGTATTTAGCAGGGAATGACCATATCGGGGGAACGATCCCGATTTATCGGGAAGATAAAGTGCGTATTTATGCTACCTCGAGTCGTCGTCGCAAGCTCCTTACGACTCGAAAAGTCAATTTACGAACAGACATTAATTAGAAAATTTGATAAAAATAAATAGAAATATTGAGGAGAGTGCTATGTTTAAAAAGTTGTTTTTCATTATTTTTTTGCTTATAGGCTTTCTGTTTTCAGAAGGTTTTGCAATAGAACCCTATTTTATGAAAGACCCCGCCATCTCACCAGATGGAGAAACCGTCTGCTTCTCTTATATGTCTGATTTGTGGATAGTTCCATTTAAGGGTGGAGAGGCAAAAAGAATAACCGTCTCAAAAGGAGAAGACTCTGGCCCTGTTTTTTCGCCAGATGGGAAATGGATTGCTTTTAATTCCAATAGAGACGGTCAAAAAAATATTTATATCATTCCATCTGAAGGTGGAGAAGCACAGTGTATTTCTAAAGAAGGATTACAAGTATGCGATTGGTTCAATAATGGAAAAAAATTGCTTGCTTCCGGATATGAAGTTGATTTGGGTGCTAATCTGTTCTCTGTCCGCCTGCTGGCGGATGAAAAAAGACCAACAGAAATTACTGCAATTGGTGATTTTTATTCAAAATTATCTCCAGATAATAAAAAAATAATATTTAATCGCGGTGGTATGGCCTATCGCGAAGCATATCACGGAAGTATAAATGGTGAGTTGTGGGAATACAATATAGATAAGAAAAAATACACGAGATTGACTAATACAGATTATACAGAGCGGTATCCAGTTTATTCTTATGTTAATGATAGAATTTATTTTGCAGCAACAAAAGGTAGAATCTTCCAACTATATTATGCAGTCCCGACAGGTCGGGATGATCTTGAAAATAGAATACAAATTTCTAACCTTGATATCTGGTCTGTTAGGGACATTGATATTGCACGAGAAAATGATAGGATTGTATTTGAAAGATTTGATGAGATATGGAAATACAATCCCCAAAATAATGAGGTGGATAAGTTGGACATTGAAATAAAGCAAGATTATATTGAAAATTTTGAGGTTGATGAGGAGGTCAGTAACTCGGCAAATGAATTTGCAATATCTCCTGATGGAAAATTAATAGCTTTCTGTTATAAATATGACCTCTTTGCAGTCCCAGAAAAAGAAGATGAAGTAAAACAGATCACATTTGACCAAATGGGAATTACAGATATTGTAATTATGCCTGATAATCACACAATATTTTTTACAAGATATGAAAAAGAACAAACAGAACTTTATAAAGTCAATATAAAGGATATTGATAATATTGAAAAAATCAAATGGTTCTCTAATGGAAAATTTGTTGAGGATATTAAGTCTGGCTATGAAGATTATTTATTGGTATATTATTCTGATGAAGTTTCAAAAAATAAATTAGCAAGCTTGAATTCCAAAACAGGAAAAGTTGAAAAGATCATATCTGACCAGGTGCTTTCGCCTGATAATTGTGCATGGAGTAAAGAGGGAAGATATCTTTTATATGTAACTGTAGAAGAAGGCTCATGGGACAATAATCTGTATATATATGATTTTGAAACTAAGGAAAAAAGATTAATAATTCCATATCATGGTTGGATAAGTGCACCATATTGGGGCATGAAGGGAGATTTTGCTTTCTACACTGGAGCGGGCAAAATATATAAAATAGAACTGCAAGCCAAAGAAGATTTCTGGGATGAAGAAGATAATTGGAAACCAATTTTGGCTGAAGAAAATAAGAAAACGATAAAGAAAGATAAGGAAGAAAAAGGTAAAGAGGAGGAAAAGGAAGAGGAAAAAGAAGAAGTAAAGCCTATAAAAATTGATTTTAAAGATATTGATAAAAGAATTTATGAGCTTGTTTCAAAAGAGGGAAATAATTGGATAGTTGCTACAATTACAGATAGTATGATTTATTATCTGAATTCATACGACAGGAAATATACATTACGAAAAGTTGATTACAAAGGGAAAAAAGATGAAGAATTCTATAAATTCTCAGCAGAAATTGAATATTTAACTTACAATGAAACAAATAAATGCTTCTACTATGTTGAAAATAATTCAATAAAAAAATTATCAATGGATAAAAAATCTGAAATAATAAAATTTGGTTTTAAATATAAATATAACAGATTGGCACTTAATAAAACTGTTTTTGAACAAGCCTGGACCATTTTTGGCAGAAATTTTTATGACCCGAATATGCACGGACAAGATTGGAAAGCACTTTATAAAAGATTTCATCCTTATATGGATTATGCTTATACACCACAAATTATGAATGATATAATATCAGAGATGATTGGGGAATTGGATGCTTCTCATACAGGATTTTATCCAAGAGATGAAGGTGGCGTTCATCAGTATGAACAAGCATTTGGCGGATTTATTCTTGATTATTTTGATATACCCAACAAAGGAATTAGATTTAAAAAAATCTTTAGAAAGTCAAAACTGAATATGCCTTATGGAATAAAACCCGGTGATATTTTGCTATCTGTTGATGGTATTGAAATTACGCCAAAAACATCTGTTCCTTTGCTTTTCATTAATAAAGTGGGTGATAAAATAAAATTAGAAATTCAAACTTCCAAAGGATCCGCCTCAGGCGGAGAAGATAGCGTAAAAACAATTGAAATAAAGGGAATTTCCTGGTGGGGAAACAAAACTTTGTATTATGATAACTGGGTTGATGAAAGAAAAGAAATAGTTGATACATTAACTAATGGTAAAGTTGGTTATGCATATATTCGTTCAATGGGACATTCCAGTTATGTGAAATTTGTTCAGGATATTTTTGCAAGAAACCAGGATAAAGATGCCTTGATTATTGATGTGCGGAATAACCCTGGCGGTTGGATACACGATTTATTGGTGGAATTGCTTACAAAAAAATCCTATGCATATACAACAAACAGATTATTCAATGCAAAGAAACAAACTTTCCCATCTGATACATGGGAGAAACCATTAATATTACTCATAAATGAACATTCCTTTTCTGACGCTGAAATATTTCCAATTTTATTCAAACAATTGAAGTTAGGCAAAATAGTTGGTATGCCCACTTGTGGTGCAGTTATTGGAACAGGTCATGTATATTTTATGGATGGCTCAAGTATGCGTATGCCTGGAACAGGTTGGTTTACTGCAGAAAATATTAATATGGAAGGAATGGGGGCGCAACCTGATATCCTTATTGACCAAACTCCAGAACAGAAAATTGCAGACGATGATGTGCAGCTCAAAAAAGCGGTAGAAGAGATATTGAAAAAGGTAGAAGGTAAGTAGCACGGAACTCTGTTCCGTAAAAGGTAAAAGGTTTACCCCGTGGAATTATCCTTTTCTTTTTTATTCCACTGGGGCAAAAGTAACATAATCCATGCCAAAGGCAGACATGCGTCCCCGATTGTGAATGCAAAATAAAGAATTAATAAAGTAAAAAGCAGAAAGCAGAAAGTAAAAAACGAATTGATTGAAGTTCATCTCAAAATGGACTTCAAGCAATAAAAATATTTTTCCCGATAAAAAATTTGACAAGAAAATATTTTTTTGCATCAATTAACTTAACTTTTCAATTACTGACTTTAGTATTTACAGAAATTAATTAATTTCTATATTAAATTCAATTATTGTTCAGAAAGGTAATATTATGGAGCATATATGTCCCAGCAAATCTCCTTTCGGGGATAATTGAGGGCTAATCCATACAATATTAAAAGGATGTTCAGATGAAACAACAAAATGTTAATTCTATTAATCTGCCAATTTCCACAGAACAATTCATTACTGCAGTGAAAAATATGAAAAAAGAAAAGCAAGAGAGCTTTATTGAAGATTTACTCGCTGCTGTTAGTCCAGAATATCTTGAAAGTATTAGACAGGCAAGAAAAGATTATAAAGAAGGACGCGTTTATTCTCACGAAGAAGTTTTCTGATAAAATGGGCTATCAACTTAACAAAGGGAGTTTGGGGACTTATCGACTCGTCGTTCCCCCGATATGGTCATTCCCTGCTAAATACTGCTTCGCATTTCACAGGGTAAACTTCCCTACGGGGTAAACTTACGAGTCGATTCAATCAACTAAGGATAAAACATTAATTGAGAAGATGGTTCTGTTAAGATAAATTGTAAATGCCGCAATATTATAAAGACCCATTCTACCCGTCTAGGCTCGGACTAGTCCGTCTGGGCGCCTGTCTAGGCTTGGCCTAGCCAAGACTGGCCGAGACCGACCGAGACTGAAAGGATGGGTCTTTCGGGTTGTTGTCTAAAACTCTTGAAACCCGACTTGAGCTCGTAGTGCAGAGCCCGAGTCGAGTTTCAGATAACAATTTCATCTTTCTTGACATCTTTTATTTAATAATAATCCATATATTAAAAGTGTTACAAAGGAGTAGTCGTGCTACATACAATATTTTTACATTTACAGGATAGCACTTTTGAAAAATTAGATAAATTTTGCTGCGAGTATTGAAACCCATCCCGGGTTTCTTTCTCCAAAAATAATAAAAAGGAAAGGAAGTAAATTATGCATTATAAGAACAAAATTTTCAGTATGGTCTGTGTTGTATTTTTTCTTCTAATCTCCGGTTACGCAAGAGCAGATTTTTATAAACAAGCATTTACATTTAATAAAGAAAATTTTTACTTTGAAAAAATTGATAATTTTGATTTAGTATCAATCCCGATACATCAGGAGGAAAAAGATTATGACTTTTCTCGCGAAATAGGAAAGCCTCAACTCCCATTCAGGATAGTTCATCTGGTTTTACCTTCAGGAAAAGAAATTTCTCGGATAACAATCATATCAAAAGAAAGTGAATATCTTGAAGGAAAATATTCAATCTATCCGGCTCAGCCACCCCAGATTTTATCCCGTCCAGCAAATGAAATTGAATTTGTTAAGCCATCAAAAGAAATTTATGAATCATCACAAGCATATCCTGATGAAATTGTTAAGATAGCAAAACGAGGTTATCTTTCAGGATACAATATTGGCTCTTTACTTATTTATCCATTACAATATATTCCAAAAGAGAAGAAATTAATCTTCCATTCAAAGATTGAAATAGAAATTTCATATAAGGATACAGAGAAATTGCCAATACATTTTTCAAAAAGAACAGATTTTGCAGAAACTATTTTAAAAGAAACAATTAAGGATTTAGTAAAAAATTCTGATGATGTGCCCCAATTTCTGTCACGAACCAGCCCTAAAAATTCTAACCTTCCTGATGAAGAACATTTATATGTTGTAATTACTTCTAACGATCTTGCTTCTTGCTTTGAACCTCTTTCTGAATGGAAATTGAAAAAAGGGTTATCTGCAACTATTGTAACAACTTCCTGGATTTATTCTGAATATTCAGGAATTGACCAGGCAGAGCAGATAAGAAATTTTATTATAGATGCATATCAAAATTGGGGAACTCTCTGGGTGCTTTTAGGTGGAGATATTAATCAGGTTGCATACAGAACAGCTTTTGCTTTTGATTGTGAATATGGAGAATATTGGGAAAATTTTATTCCTTGTGATCTTTATTTCTCAGATTTAGATGGAGATTGGAATGCAAATGGAAATGATATTTTTGGTGAACTTGACGATAATATTGATATGTATCCTGATGTTATGATTGGTAGGGCATCTGTGCAAAATACAAGCGAAGCGAGTGCATTTGTAGATAAAATTCTTACTTATGAGAAGACTCCACCTACAGACTATCAGCTGGATATGCTTTTTTTAGCAATGATTCTCTGGTGGGATCCATATACTGATTCTGGAATAGGCAAAGACCACATTGACGATATGTATGTTCCAGATAGATTTGACCCTATTACTAAACTCTATCAATCTCTTGGAAATGAAACTTATGATAATGTAATGACTGCTTTAAATAGTGGCCAGAATATAATAAACCATGATGGACACGCCTGGTGGTATATAATGGGAATTGGTGACGGATATCTATTCAATGAAGATATGGATGCACTTACAAACGAACCAGCATATTCAATACTATATTCTATCGGTTGTTGGCCCGCAGCTTTTGATTATGACTGCATAGCAGAACATTTTGTCACAAATTCTGACGGTGGGGGAGTAGCATTTATCGGTAATTCAAGATATGGTTGGGGAAGTCCGGGCAATCCGGTTTATGGCTATTCAGATAGATTTGACCAGCAATTCTTTCACCACCTGTTTGATAATAATATTTACTATATTGGGAGTACATTAGCGGCTGCAAAATCAACCTATATTCCTCTTGCAGGTGAGGAGAATGTTTACAGATGGTGTGAATATGAGATAAACCTTTTAGGTGAGCCAGAAATGCCTATCTGGACCGATATTCCAAATTATTTAACTGTTACATCTCCCGTAGAATTACCATTAGGAAATTGTTTCTGCTCAGTAACTGTCACCGATGGAAGTAACCCTGTTGAAGGTGCTTTGGTCTGTTTAATGCAGCAAGGTGATGTCTATGAAACTGCAATTACAGGTATTGATGGTCAAGTAGATTTTCAGATTTCAACATCTAATCCTGCAAATGACCTTTATTTAACTGTCACGGCTCAGAACTTTATTCCTTTTGAAATAACTATTTCGTTAATTTCTGATGAGCCGTATGTAAAAATAGAATCATATTCAACTAATGATTCTTGGGACGGGTATGTGATTCCAGGAGAATTAACCTCAATGGATATATGGCTTCATAATTACGGGAATCAAAATGCAACTGGCGTTTCAGTTTTATTAACATCCGATAATAGCAAAATTACAATGATTGATAGCATTGAGGCGATTACAAACATTTCCGCTGGAGATTCAGTTCTCATTCAAAGTGCCTTCAGTTTTGATGTTAATCAAAATTTACTGAATGGAGAGGTCGTTTATCTAAATTATGAAATATCAGATGATGCAGGTCATACCTGGTCAGACTTAGTCAGCGTTACAGGAGCGACCCCTGTCATTTCATATTTTTATCACGATATTATCGATTCTTTAGGTGGAGATGGAGATGGTATTGCAGAACCGGGTGAGTTCGTAAACCCGCATATTATTCTTAGAAATTCAGGATTAAATACTGCTGATAGTGTTACCGCAGAATTAAGTACGGATAGTCCTTATATTGATATTCCTATACTCTTTGTGCCATTGAGTTTTGGAGATATTCAACCATCTGGATTTGGAGATGCTTTTGCGGACATTGGAATTGATGAAAATTGTCCAACACCATATTTCCCACAAATCAATATAGGAATCTGGACAGAAGATGGTTATGCATTCACAGATAGTTTTTTCATCACAATAGGTGAAACAGGATTTTATGATAATATGGAAAATGGGGAGGATAATTGGACGCATTCTGGAACTGATGATTTATGGCATCTGACATCACATCGTAAGTTTTCAGGAGATTATAGCTGGTATTGCGGCAATGAAGGTCAATTTGTTTATAATGATAATATAGAAGAATTTTTGGTTGCCACACCCGTTACTATTGGACAGAATGCAGAACTTTCCTTCTGGTGTTGGTATGAATTTCCTAATTATGGAACTGATGGATTTTATGCTGAAATTAACGATGGTTCCGGATGGATAGACCTGGATTTTATTGGGAGCGGCGGAGCTTTAGGAACACTTACCACAGGAAACGATTGGCTTGAATATAAATATGATTTATCACAATATCCTGCGGAAACAGAATTGACTTTACGCTTCAGATTTGTAAGTGACGAAGGCGATGTTGCAGAAGGTGTGTATATTGATGATGTGAGAATTTATGAAAAATCTGATATAATTGTTGCAGAATTTTCCGCAGATGTTACTTATGGAATTATGCCTTTGAGCGTTCAATTCACTGATGTAAGTAATTCAGTCGTTGACTCAATAGTTGACTGGTTCTGGGAATTTGGAGATGGTGAAACAAGCACAGAACAGAATCCAATGCATATCTATGAAATACAGGGCAAGAAAACAGTATCTCTGACTGTTACCGATGAATTTAATCTTACTGCAACGAAAACAAAGATAAATTACATTGATGTGGCAACAGGTGGCGGCTATGTGGTTTATGTTAATCCTGATGGAAGCGGAGACTATACGAATTTGCACGACGGAATGGAAGCAGTTTATGATGGTGACACTTTACTTGTTGCAGACGCGTTGTATACTGGAACGCTGAATAAGAATATCTCATTTGATAGTAAAAATGTAACAGTAATTTCTGAATATGGGCCTGAAAATTGTATTCTTGATGGGGAGAATGCTGGTTTTGCTTTTGAGATAAGTAATAATGATTTTTCTATTGTCAGTGGTTTTACTTTCAACAATTTTAATAGTTTTGGAAATGGGGGCGGTATAAACTGCGAGAATGCATCTGCAAGAATAGAAAATTGTATATTTCAAAATTGTATCTCTGAATTTGATGGCGGAGCAGTTTTTAGTTCAAATAGTGAAAATCTATTCATTAATAACTGTGAATTTATCAGTTGTGGCGCAGCATCTTGCGGTGCTATTGGAACCGCCCAGAGTAATAATTTAGTTATTGACAGTTGTAATTTTAATGGAAATTCTGCTAATATTGCAGCTGGAATTTTTGTAGATTCAAATCCCTCAACATTAATTAAAAACTGTAGTTTTTCCAATAATAATGCTTCCAATAATGGAGGTGGGATTTACATTTCTGATTGTGATTCAGTTGCAATAATTGATTGTGATATTTTAGATAATTCAGCAGAAAATGGTGGTGGAATATGCTCATACACCTGTAATTCATTTGAGGTAAAAGATGTGTTACTATTGAATAATGAGGTTTCCCAATATGGTGGTGGCCTCTATTTGAGTGAAGTTGACCCTATTATTGAAAACTGCATTGTATCAGGAAATACTGCAAAACGCGGTGCAGGAATCTATCTTACTTCAGCTAATCCACAGGTTGTAAACTGTCTAATAACAGATAATTCTGCAACAAGCACTTCTGGAATTGGCGGAGGAATCTATACAGATGCCACCAATTTAGTTTTAGTAAATTGTACGATTGCAAATAATTCAGCAGTATCCTTTGCTGGTGGAATTTTTGTATATGGTTCTACTGTAAATGTTGAAAATAGTATTTTCTGGGGAGATACTCCACAGGAGATATTTCCTCCTTCCGCAGATTTAATCGCTGAATATTCAGATATTCAAGGTGGATGGTCCGGGACTGGCAATATTGATTCTGACCCGCTTTTTATTGCAGGAACTCCGCTTGATTATCATTTGCAAGGTATAAGTCCTTGTATTGATACTGGTTTGAATAATTATGTTATTTTGGACTATGATTTAGATGGAAATGTTAGAATCTGGGATGGTGATGGTGACGATATTGCAATTGTAGATATGGGTTGCTATGAATTTGGCGCTCCACCTGTGAGTGTAGAACCAGAGCCAGAACCTCAATCTGGAATTACGCTTTATCAGAATTATCCTAATCCATTTGGTGCTTCAACAACCATTTCATTTCATTTAGCCACCGGTCTTCGCTACGCTACGCCCCGGCAGGCAGAGAACACACAAATAAAAGTTTACAATATAAAAGGGCAACTGGTGAAAAAATTAGGATTTCGAATTTTGGATTTCGGATTTGGCGAAGCCGTTTGGGATGGAAAAGACGATAACGGTAATCAAGTAAGTTCTGGTATTTATTTTTATCAAATATCCACCAAAGGTGGATCCGCCTCAGGCGGAAAAGTAAGTGGTGATTATTCTAAAATAAGAAAGATGGTTATCTTAAGATAAAAAATAAAATTGTTATTACTTTGAGCAGAGGTCACAAAGGCTTAACCCAGGATACAGAGATATATATCTTTCAGGTGGATAAGTTTTCTGAAGTGTCTTCATCTATTTGGAAAGTAATAATTGTTTTATTATTAATTGTTCAAAATTTCTCTGTAGATTCAAGTGAGCTGTCGGGGATTCATCCTTCGCAGTAGCAGTTCTACTGCTACGAAGAATGGACCATTCCCTGACAGCCATTTGTTTCATGGTGTGGACCATGACACCTCAAAAAATTTTTTCTATGATATAATTCCAATGTAACACATTACCAAGAAATTCACCAACAAAAGTCACCTTATACCCAGGGCAACAGCGAGGACCCCCAAAATCATCGCTGACAAATATCTTATTATCCATTACTTTTATGTTGAATCTAATATTTGTAGAACCCTTTTTAAATACAGATTTATCTGTTGGTATACCGCTGAATTTATCTAACAAAACAACATTATTACTGTCGTTTATTGTGAAAATATAAGCAATGTACTGATATTTGTAACTCGCCGAGCTAGTTGAATATTCAATTTCTACAAGTGCATCTAATATATTGTCTTTATTAAAATCCGAGTAATGAACATCCCTTAATATTAGTTCCGAAGGTTTGGGTATAGTCGGATCATTTAAGTTGTTTTCAGGATGTTTAAATTTTCCATTCTTTAATATAAATTCGGGAATACTTTCTGGATTTTCTGTATCTTCATACATATATGACCCTCTTTGGTATAGCCAAATTTCATCCCAAAAAACATTTTTGAATGAAGGATAAGTGTAATTGCTAAAGTCAATCTCCATAATCTTGTTATTTACAGTTTCCACTTCTTGGGTATGAATATTTAAAAAAGTGAAAAGGTTCACAAATATCAATATCATAAAATACAATTTATAGTTCATAGGTTTCCTTTGTTTTATCTATCATATTCTCATCGGGCATAACAAGTTTATAAAACTCGTTTTGAATTTTCCGGGTGAAAGGTCCTGGAATACCATTTCTTACTTTCCAATCATTAATTTGTATTATTGGGGTTACATCTACTGTAGTTCCAACTATCATACATTCATCAAAAATCTCAACATCCTGTTTTTTTAACTGTGTTGGTTCAGATTTGTCATCTGAACCATTTATTTTTTCCCTTGAAAATAGATTAACCACAAAGGACACAAAGCAGGCACAAAGGACACAAAAAAAAGAATATAACAACATTAATCAACTGAAATAGCATTTTTATGCTCCTTTGGGTCCCGATTTGTTTTCGGGACATGTAGATTTCATCTAATTCATCTAATTAATTTAATTACTCTTTTCCAAAACTTTATGGTTCAAATTATAAACTTGAACCAGCCTGGCTTTTGCTTATCTCTTTATTATATCTAAACCAAGCATTTGATGTAGGATGGAATAAGAATATCATCGCTATTAAATTTACCAGAATTTGAATATAAAGAAATATAAATGGCATTCCTAAAAGATTAACTCCGATTCTTATTAATGTAAAAATTATAATTGGTGTAAAAAGTATTGTAAGAATAAAAATAATAAGAAGTATTAAACGAGCCCAATTCTTTCCGTTAGAACTCTTCACAATCAAATAAATGAATATTGCCAGGAGAACGACTGACATTAAGATAGCCGCCCATTTCGGGACATCTTCGTTTAGTGTTGGTGAATATTTAAAGAATACATTTCGCAAAAAGCCAATAGCTAAAGTAGCATAAAGCAGAATAATACCTTTTTTTACTTGAATTGGTCTCTCCATTTTTAATCTCCGACTTTCACTTTATTATTTTTTTGCCTTTATCCAAACTTTATGGTTTCCGAAGGTTCTCCCGACAAGTTGGGAAGGTAGGTTTAGGTACATAAAAATAACATTTGATTAAGTGTTTGAGATTTTGTAGTTATTGGGAATAACAAGTTTATTATTGTCATCAAGAATAAAACTATTTAAGCCTTTAAAATATACATCAACTACGTTTTCTATTTTCTTATTATTTTCAATTATAATATTTTTCCATTTATTTCTAATCTCAATATAATCAGATTTAAACATTCCTGCAACAACATCAGAATTATGATGTTCAGTTATTTGTAACATAAAATTTGTGATATCAATTTTATTTATTTCATCATCTTCAAACCTAAATTCATGAGTGTGTTTTCCCCTTATTGATATCATATCTTTCAAAGAGATTGCGGATTTCTCAAAAATTGGATTAGCCATCTCAATTATTTTTTTATATTTAATATCTTTACGAAACAGCCTAACAATTAAAGTTAAATAAGAATTTAATCTATTCTTTAGGATATAAATCTCATTATAGTAATTTTCAATATGATAAAGCAGATAATCAAATTTTAACATTATAAATTTGGTATTGGGCGTCCAACCAAGATATTTTTTCATAATATAAATTCTATTCAATGATTGATTAATTTCCCCAAATTCTTTTAACAATTTAGTGTAATATACTTCTTCTCTATTTAACTTTTCTTTCTTAATATTTCTATTCATGAGATCTAAATTTACAACGATATCAAATAAAGCAGATCTGTATTTTTCTAATTCCTTCATAATTATTACCTGTGCTGGTTCAGATTTGTAATCTGAACCATTTATTTTTTCATCTAATTAATTTAATTACTCTTTTCAAAACTTTATGGTTCAAGTTAC
>CAYNOU010000026.1:0-8212 GCA_964398885.1 uncultured Candidatus Cloacimonadota bacterium
GTTTGAAGAAACGAGAGATAAGTTATTAGCAAAGGTACTTGGTCTTCCAGAACAATATGAAGAAGAGATTATTCCAGAAACCACTTTTTATCTTGGTCAGAATTATCCTAATCCAATGAGAAGTTTAACTACTATATCTTTCTCAATTCCCAAAGATGCGAAGAATGCTGAGATAAAGATTTACAATATCAGAGGTCAATTAGTGAAAATTCTGGAGTGTGTCCGCCAGCTGGCGGATCCCACGAAAGCCCCGATGTATCGGGACTATTCCATAGTCTGGGATGGAAAAGATGAAAATGGCAACCAACTTTCTTCTGGAATCTATCTATACAAACTTTCTACAGGTGATAAATCAATCATAAAGAAGATGGTTCTACTACGCTAATCCCGATGTATCGGGACGTAGAATAGATTCTGATGAAATAATAAAAAAGTTAGATAATTAAATTTAAAAGAGGAGAATCAAAAGCTTATGGATTCTTCTCTTTTTTTATAAAAAATTTTATCATAATTAAGCAATGATATAAAAAATTTCAAATAAATTCATATCATCCTTGACATAATTATTTTTACAAAAATATCTGCAACCAAAATTGCTTAAGGAGTATAAACTATGATACGCAAAAGAATTATTACGAGAATTCTGTTTGTTGCATTTCTAACAACTTTTATATTTGCCTGCAGATGCAGTTTCCTTTCTAAAATCGGGAAAAAAGCAGAGACATCCCCTATTTTAGCTGAATGGGATGGAGGAAATATCACAGAAAATAATTTTGAAAAACGACTTGAATCAATACCTGAATTCTATCGCCCTAAACAAGGATTCAATGTTGAACAAAAACAAAAATTCTTAAAGGATTATGCAATAGAAGAGATATTCTACATAGAAGCAAAAGAAAAGGGATTTGATAAAAACGAAAATGTAAAAGATAATTATAACAAAAATTCAGCACACATAATACTAAACCAATACACGCAAGAAGAGATACGAGACAAAATCAAACCTACTGAACCCAATCTTAAGAAATTTTATGAAGAGCATAAAGATAAATTCTTTACACAAGAACCAACAGCAACAATTTTGCATATTCAAACCTCCACTTTAGATAGTGCCAAACAAGCTCTTTCAGAGTTAAACGAAGGCGTTGATTTTACCGAAACTGTAGCAAAATATTCTAATAATGATTATATAAAAAAACAGGGCGGGAAAATAGCCAATATTAGAAAAGGTGGTTACATTTCTACAATTGGTAAGTCACCTGAACTTGATAGTCTGATATTCTCAGCTGAGTTGGATAAAATATGTGAACCGATTAAATTTAAGGATAACTATCACATAATTAAAGTTATAGATAGAGATACAACTAAATATAAACCATTTGAAGTCGCTAAAAAAGATGTTGAAAGAAGATATAAGACCGACAAAGAGAAAGTATTAAAAGAAAAATTATTAGAAAAACTTACGAAAAAATATAAAGTTACTTTAGATACATTGGCTATAAAAAATATAGATTTTGAAAAAGCAGACACTTTAGAATCAGAAGCAAATATTCAGCTAATAAAATCCCCTTTCACAGAAATATCTTTTACTGTTGGAGATTTTGCAAAAGATTTACTACAAATGGCAGAACCACGAAAACAATCATTGGTGACCTATAAAGAAAGAAAGATATATCTCACAGAAAAGTTGCGAGATAATGCTATGTATTATGATGCAATAAAAAAGGGGTATGAGAAAAATCCAAAAATTGAGCCCGAACTCTCCCGAGTAAAAATGGTCACGGTACTTCGTGAATATTACAAATCCTATATTGTTGATAGTACCATAGTTTCTGAAGAAGATATTCGGGAACTTTATGAAAAAGAAAAAGATGAAAAATATAAAATTCGCCCTTCTTGTAGAATTCAGCAATTCGTATTTAATGAAAAAGAAACTGTTGACTATGTCCTGTTCAAGGCAAAAAAAGCTGAATCCAATGAGGAACTTAATGAACTTATTAAGGAATATGCAACTTATAAGACAGAAAATGGCATCTTGGGTCCAGTTTATGAAACAGGAAGCATACCAGGTCTTGGCAAAGATACTTTATATGTTACGAAGATTTTTGAGACAAAAGTTGGTGAATTTAGTGATGTTTTTCAAAACAGAAATGGTGAATATGTGTTCTTCAAAGTTCTCTCATATAAACCTGTTACTTATAAAAGTTTTGATACTGTCTCAAAGGAAATCAAAATGTCTTTATTTAAAAAGAAGCAACAAGAGAGATTTGAAAATGTAAAAGATGTTTTGACCAAAAAATATAACCTTAAACTCTATCCAGAAAAATTGGAGAGAAAATTTCCTGTGGACTCACTCTATAAATTTGCTGAAGAAGCAATGTCGCATAAAGGCTACTATGACGCAATTCGTCAGTACGATGAAATAATAAAGTATTATAAAAACGGCAAAGATGATTATAAGGCAACGTTTATGAAAGGCTTTATATACTCTGAAAATCTCAACAATAAGAAAAAAGCACAAGAGATGTTTGAAAAAGTCCTTTCATACCCAGAAGGTGAATTGCACGAATCTGCAAAATATATGTTAATGGCATTAAAAGGGGAAGATGATATTCTTGAAAAGATTAATAAAGCCACTGAACAAGAAAACGAAAAATCTGACCTGTCTCCCGATATATCGGGAGCCAAGACTGAAAAGTAATATCAAACAATTTTCAGTATTAGCGAGATTACTATAAAATTTGGTAATCTCGCTTTTTTTATATCAAATTCAAAAACCTTGACATTAATTGAGTAATATTAATTAAAAACTAATCAAATTTTGAAAATGGATTAGCTATGGCAAAAGTATTACTTGAAAATATTACTAAAATATATGACAATTCGGTTGAAGCGGTAAAGGATGTTAATCTTACTGCTGAAGACAAAGAATTTGTAGTTTTGGTTGGACCATCAGGCTGTGGGAAAACCACAACTCTCAGAATGATAGCAGGATTGGAAGAAGTCACAAAGGGGAAAATATATATTGGGGATAGATTTGTAAATAATGTTCTTCCGAAAGATAGAGATATTGCAATGGTTTTTCAGAATTATGCTTTATACCCCCATATGTCCGTTTATCAGAATATGGCGTTTGGACTTAAACTTCGCAAAACCCCCAAAGAAGAAATTCATAAAAGAGTAAAAACGACAGCAGAACTTTTAGGTATACAAGAACTTCTTAATAGAAAACCTAAACAACTTTCTGGCGGACAGAGACAGAGAGTAGCTCTTGGTAGGTCAATAGTCCGCAAGCCAAAAGTATTTCTTTTTGATGAACCGCTTTCCAATCTGGATGCAAAACTCAGGGTTCAAATGAGGGCTGAAATTATTAAACTTCATAAAAAATTAAAAACTACAATTATATATGTAACACATGACCAGGTAGAAGCTATGACAATGGGTAATAAAATAGTTGTTATGAAAGATGGTATGGTTCAACAAATCAATTCTCCAATTAATATATATAATCATCCAAGTAACAAATTCGTAGCAGGATTTATTGGAAGTCCCGCAATAAATTTCTTTGAGGGAAAACTTAGAAGAGATAATACAAGATTATATTTTGAGAATGAAGGCTTATCACTTCCTATTCCAGGTGAGTTTGAAAAACCTCTTAATGGCTATGAAAATAATGAGATAACTATAGGTATCAGACCTGAAGATATATATCACAAATCGTATTCTGCAAATGCGGAAATACCAGCAGGAATAAAAGCTTTGGTTGAAGTAGTCGAGCCTCTTGGCTCTGAATATGTTGTCAGTTTCTTAATAGGAAAGAAAACCTTTATTGCCCGTCTTGAGCCAAAAGGAGAACCTAAAATGGGAAACAAAATGGATATAATAATTGATATGAAGAAAGTTCACTTTTTTGACCCTAAAACCGAAATTACACTTGTGTAATAAAATTAGAAACTATTTTAGCCACCTTTTCAATAAATATCTTATCATCATTTGTGAATGGAGATACAGAATGTGAGTCAATATCAATTTCTCCAACCATCTCTATGTCTTTAAAAATTGGAACTACAGTTTCAGATCTCACATTTATATTACAAGACAAATAATTTTTTTCTTGTGATATATCCTGCAAAGTCATTGTTTTCTTTTGTTCAGCAACCTGTCCACATACTCCTTCACCAAAGGCTATTCTTACATGTTCAGTGGGCGTTCCAACAAACGGTCCTAAAATAAGTTCATCTCTTCCAGATTTGTCTACTAAATAAAATCCTACCCAGTCGTAATAAGAAACAGCATCATAAAGTAATTTACAAATATTTTCCAGCTTATCATTTAGTGATATCTGGCTTTTACAGACTTTTTTGATTTGCCTGAGGATTGAATCATATCCGATTGAATTGGGTAATGGTGCTTTTTCTTTCCTCATTTCTCTTCAAAGATTTTTTGTTACGGTTTTTAAAATCTTCTAAAAATTTCTTATCATTTATTGCCAATAGATATTCTTTTACTTTACTTTTATAATTTTACAATCAACTAAAAAAGGTGATTTGAAGTTAGTCATTTCTCCTGCATATTTATTAGGAATAGGAAATAGTCTTGCAGAAAGTGGCTTATTCAATTTTATTGAAAGTGTAGTCATATCCAATAAAATTGCATAAATTTTATTTTCAGAAATATCACCTGGTAATGGTATATAATCCAAACCAGATCCCGAAACAGAGGAATAGGAGAGAATATTATCAACATTCAAAAGACCTTCATTGCATCTTTCAGCCAAGCCTACATCTTCTAATATCGGCAACATTAGCCCTGAATATCCACACTTTTTTACATCAAGTGATTTCAATACTTTTGTAACCATTCCTGCAACCGCTAAGGTTCCAGGGGTTCCGAATTTTCCTAAATTCAACTTTTCAAAGGCAAAAGCAATGCTCTCATTCTCTTCAAGAGAAGGTGCAGGTGAAACATCTATTCCATGAAAATTAATCCCCTGTTCCTCCTCAATATCCATTGCAATATGCTGAATCTTCTTTAACTCAACATCAAATATAGTTTTAAGATTCTCTTCTGCTTCAATTAAATTTCTGGATTTTTCAAAAGCATCAAAAACAAGGTCACTGCATTCTAATCCAATTGAAAAACAAGTTCTTCCTTTATGATAGCTTGCAGGAAAAAATGGAATATCTGAAGGGCAATTAGCAATTGTAGCAAATCTGAAATTGCCATACCCTCTTTCAACCTCTTTAGAAATTTCAATAATTGCTTTTGCGGACTGTCTTGCAGCTTCATAATTTATATCATTTTTTATATCTCCAATTGTTACAGTTGTTGATATTCCATCTGTTTCTTTAATAATTTCCGGAATCATTGAAATAAACTTACTATCGGTTACAGTTCCTATACTTGCAAAGTCAATTCCATAGGATTTGCAAATCATCTCAAACTTTTTTATTTCATTAATAATTTGCTTGAGCTTTAATTTTCCAAGATATTCTTTCCAGGGTTGAGTAGTTATTCTTGGTTCCTGGACTTCATATCCACAATTCTCAAAACTCTTTTTTGTTCTAAGAGTAAACTCAGTGGCTTTTCTTATTTTCGATTCATCTATAGGATAAAATAAGTTAATTCCTGTTGTGATAGCTCTTATTTTCATATAATTCCTTTTAACTATGTTTTTATGTTCCTCACGGTGAATAAGTAACAAATTTCACAAATGCCTGGTTTTTATAACTATACAATAAGTAGAGAGTTAATAAAAAATAGTAAGATTTCAGAATATAACGGCTCTGTGCAACACGCTTAAAGCGTGGGCACATGTTATGCTAAGTAGATTGCTTAGATGCATTATTATACTCTTCTAACAAAGACGCTATCAATTCTTTAACAGAGACAATTTTATCAACTCTATAAGCATTAGCTCCTGCAAAAGCAAACCCTCTTTCAAGGTCTCCCTTTTTGGCATTAGTTAATGCAAGTGCAATACAGTATGGTGTATTTTTAAAGTCACAGGTTTTGAGACACTGCCATGGACATTTAAATGGCTTTTTTATTCCTCTTGAGACATCATCAAGAAACTGATTTTTTATCGCTCTTCCCGGTAATCCAACAGGACTCTCAATTATGATAATATCTTCTTTTTTGCATTTTATATATGCCTCTTTAAACTTTATGTCTGCGTCACACTCGTGAGTCGCAACAAACCTGGTTGCTATCTGCACTCCTTGCGCTCCTAACTGGATAAATTTATGAATATCCGCACCTGTATATATGCCTCCTGCAGCAATAACTGGAATATTTTTATTAAATTGTTGCTCAAAAGTTTTTATTACTGAAATAACATCAGGGAGTATTTTCTCTAAAGAATAATCAGGATTATTTATTTGCTCCTTTTTGAAACCGAGGTGTCCACCAGCTAATGGACCCTCAACAACCACAACGGCAGGTACATTATTGTAGTGTTTTGCCCAATATTGAAATATAATTTTAGCCGCTCTTTCCGAGGATACTATAGGAATAACCTTGGTTATGACTTTCGTCAATCTGCCTGACAGCGATATTTTCGGAAACCTTAGTGAAAGTCCTGCACCAACAAAAAGTAAATCTGCACCTTCATCTAATGCAACCTGTATATGGTCATCAAAATCTGAAAGGGCTACCATTATATTTACACCGATAATGCCCGTTGTTATCTTTTTTGCCTTTCTTATTTCTTTGCGCAAGGCTCTTTTGTTTGCTTCGTTGAAATTTGTGCTGAAATCAGGTTCAAGCATACCAATCCCAGCAGAAGAAATAACTCCAATACCGCCCTCATTTGCAACGGCTGAGGCTAAACCTGATAAAGAAACTCCAACCCCCATTCCTCCTTGAATTATAGGAATTTTTGCTGTCAAATCTCCTATTTTTAATTCTTTTAGATTATTATTACTCATAAAAACTATCCCTTATCTATTTCGCCTAACATTTCGCGGATAAAAGAAGTTGCCGAAGGCAATTTAGCGAAGCGTCGCAAACATGCTGTTAGCCGAAATAACCTAACCAAATAATCCAGACAGAAACTGTGGTTCATTTCTTAAGAGATTTCCTAATATCATTAGCGATCTTATCTAATTTCTTCCTGCTAGGTCTCAAAAGATTATTCGGACCAAATTTTAACCCAAATCCATCTCCCTTAAAACGAGGAATTATATGAAGATGAAAATGGAAAACATCTTGGAAAGCAGCTTCTCCGTCAGCTACGAATAAATTTACTCCCTCGCATTTTACCCCCGACTTTCTGACAGCTTCAGCAATACGCATCGTAATTTTGAAAAGATGTGCTCCTATTTCTTCATCCAATTCTGACATATATGCGGCATGAACTTTGGGAATTACTAACACGTGCCCAAGATTGACCTGGCTAATATCCATAAATGCCATTACCTTATCATCTGAGTAAACTACACTGGCTGGTTCTGTGCCATTTACGATTTTGCAGAAAACACAATTTCTCATAAGCTTTCCTCCAAGTTTGGCCAAAGAAGGAGTATGGCATATTAAATTGTGAGCTTTTCCCCATAGTTCAATTGAACGGTTAGATATTTGGTCTACCATCTTATTCAACTCTTCTTCAGTTTTACTTTCCCTGTTTAGGTTTACCTTATCAGGTAATCCTTGAATATCTTCAAGTGCTTTGTCAATTGCAACTTGTCTAAGATATAATATTGCGCGAACAAGAGCAAAAAATATGGTGGATACGCCTAAAAAGAAGACTGCAAGTAGAAATAATGATTTGTTTGGCATGATGTTAGACACTGCAAATTTGACAAAACTTCCGAGAAGCCAGAGCAGCGTTCCCACACTTATTGCTAACATCCAATTAGTTGCACTTTCTAAGCTGCGGTGTGACCGACGAAACCGATTATACCTTTCTAAACGCTGGACAGATTCATTAACTTTTTTCTGTGCAAGCCTGTGTGGTTTTTCTTTATTCAATTTTTAGCCTCCTTAAATCAGCATGTCGCCTAACGTATGTATCCCCGACATATGTCGTATATCATACCAAATTCGCGTGGGTTCACGCCATATGTCGTGTATTTCACTTTTTTAATTTTTCTTTGAATTTTACTGCTTTCATATTCCAAACCTAATTATTTTTTATTCTTATTTTGTAAGTCAAGATTATCAAGTGGACTAATTATTTTATTTTTCGCTGTATTAGTAATATGGGTGTATA
>CAYNOU010000026.1:8312-31835 GCA_964398885.1 uncultured Candidatus Cloacimonadota bacterium
TTATCAAGTGGACTAATTATTTTATTTTTCGCTGTATTAGTAATATGGGTGTATATTTCAGTTGCCTGCCCCGTAAATCGACCAGGATTGTATCGGGGTTTTACTTCTTTTATGCCCAAGCCCCATTAGATGTTCACTATCTAACGGAGCAAGCAATTCCTGAATGTATCTTAAATCGGTATTGAGACTCTCATGATTTATTGCAAAACTAAGTGTACCTCGCCTTTCTGCATTTAATAAAACCTCTCTGCATTTTATCTTATTCATTAAATCCCTAATCAGAAAAAGTAAATATTTATAATCTTTCTCAAACAAAATATCGGTCGCGGTCAGTCTCCCCCCGACAGACGCCCAGCCCGTCTAGTCGCCGAGACTGAACGGAAAAGTGCTGCACTTATTACTTGAATTTAAGATTTTATTAAATTAATTTTTTCAACCTTTCAATTGCCTCATTCATATCTTTTACATTTTTTAAGGCATTAATAATTTGAGTTTTTGTGAAAGCTTTCTCATCTCTCAATTGGTTTGCAATTTTAATAATAATGCCGAATTTATTATCCGGTTTTAAACCAAGTTCAATCAGATCCCTTCCAGCAATTATATCCTCTGGTTTTGATCTTTCTATTTCCAAAAATTTTGCTCTATCTAAAATCTTTTTCCCTATTGGAGAATATTCCTGGAAATTGATAAGTTCAAAATCAATTTTATCAGCATAAATTTTCTTGCACCCATACTCAATATTCAACAATAACACAAATTCATAAATAGTTGCAGGATATAATTCTGTTGCCAATTCTCTTAATTTACCATCTGTAAGTTTTTCAAACACATTTTGCTTATTCTCGTGCATTTCTCTAAATTTCCCAAAATATGCAATTAATTTCAAAACCCTAATTCTTGTATTGTTATCAACTCCAATTGATGAAATAAACTTTCTTACAGTTTTCTCTTTATGCAAATAGCAAAATGAAATGAGCATTATTACAAAAGCATCCTTTTCATCCAAATTCTCTTTACGAATAATTTGTGCAGCGACATCAACTGAAATTATAGTGATAGCCCAAATATCTTCTGACCAGTCTTGGCGGGGCCAAGCCCCGACAGGAGATTTGGATTCAGACGCAATCTTTATTTTTTCAAAAGTATAAAATTCAGGATGAAGTTGCTTAAAAACGCCTAATTCATCTCCAATTATAAAACCCAAAGAGGGTTTCTCTGCTCTTAGTAGCAATTTTTTCCATTCTTCAAGAATCCTCTCTTTTGGAAGTTCTTTCAAATATGGTAGTATTTTTTGTATTGCTTTTTTGGTTTCTGGTTCTACTTCTAATTCAAATCTTGCCACAAACTGAATAGCTCGAAGAATTCTTAATGGGTCTTCTGTAAACGCTTTTGGGTTTGTTACTTTTAAAATTTTATTTTTTATATCCTCAATTCCATTAAAGGGGTCATAAAACTTATTTGTCAATGGGTCAAATCCAATTGAGTTTATTGTGAAATCTCTGCGGCTTGCTGCCTTTTCAAAACTCATATATGGATCTGTACTTACATCAAATCCCTTATGACCAGCACTTACTTTTGATTCTTTGCGTGGCAACGAAATATCTATCTCAATTTTATTACCCAAGATTAACTTCAATACACCAAATGATTTTCCGACCTTTGCAACTTTTCCAAACGGTTTTATAATTTCTTCAACTTTGTGAGTATGCAATTTAAATACTTCCAGATCAAAATCTTTTGAAATCTGTCCCATGACCATATCTCTTACACAGCCTCCAACCAGAAAAGCTCTACCACCAGCTTCTTTAACAGCACTTGCAATTTCCAAAACCGTTTTATAGGCATTTATATGGTTTTTTGAGCCAAATTCTTTTATCTTATAAATATATTCAGTTTTATTAAAAGAAATCATTTATGCCTTGTAATAACCATTTCCTTTGATTTTACCTGAAAGCCCAAACTTTCAGCTAATTTAATTGATGGAATATTTGATGAAGCCACCCAATAAATTGGTATCTTATTATTTTTAAAGCACCAATCAACTGCTTTTGCTACCACTGCTTTACCATACCCTTTTTGCCTGTATTTTGGATGAGTAACAACGACAATATTCGCACCATTAAAATCAATATCAGAAATTATAGCACGGGAAGCAATTTCATTGTTTTTAAAAATAATAAAAAAACAGCCGTCCTTAATAATTCTTTTCCTTTTCTGCCATTGTTTTTCTTTATATTTTTTTCCTCTTGTGCCAATCAATTTCAAATACCCCTCTTTATCAGATATTGTCGTAACTTTATTAGTATGGGACGTAAATTTGAATTGGTCTTCATTGACCGTTAACCTATACATTCGTCTTATAGAATAGTTTTCAAGATAATCAGCAAAGAAATCGTCAATTGCCATCAGGAAGTTATCATCATCTATGTTTGTAATCTCTACTTTCTCTAGATATTTACAAAATTCTGAATAAAATTTTGGAGATATGGAAAAAACCATTTGGTTATTTATTTTTGTAACAATTAAATTGTGAATAAATACGAGATTTACGGGCTTATCTCTTTGTGGACAGGAGAAAATAATTTTATCATTTTTCAAATCATCTTTATTTATACACAAGTAATTTTTATAATAAGTATCGTATTTATTCATCTCTTTCCTTTGCTTTCTCAATTTTTAGACATATTATTTCTTTGATTTTTAGATTGTAATATACTTTCATCTTCTATATCTTTTTACACACCCCGATTCCGATTTCATCGGAGCCACCCCTCTCCCGCCAGAGGACGGGCAGGCAAGAGGGGTGCGGATTTATCGGGACGGGGTGTGTTTTTCCATCCATATTATCTATATCCTCAAAGAAACCTGATAAACACGATTCTTTTTAATATTATAGTTCTTAGAAATTTCTTTCACTGCTTTACTTATAGAAAGCCCATTAGCAATTTTTTCTCTTAACAATTTCTCAATTTTAGAATCAGAAATATCTCTTTCTCCAGCACCTTCAAGTATAATTACAAATTCTCCTTTAAGATTTTTTTCATCCAATTGAAGTAATACTTCTTTTATAGTTCCACGGAAAAATGTCTCATAAATTTTCGTAAGCTCTTTGGAAACTACAATCTGACGATTACTCAAATTATCTAAAAATGTTTGCAAAGTCTGTTGTACTCTTTTTGGTGATTCATAGAAAATCATAGTTTCTGTTCTTGAAATAAGATTTTGTAGAAATTCAACTTGTTTGCTTTTTGATTTGGGAAGAAATCCGAAAAAGGAAAAATTTTCAGTTGAAAGTCCTGAAGCTGAAAGAGCAGTTATAATAGCAGAAGGTCCGGGAATCGGAATGACTGGAATTTCATTTTTGATACATTCTCTCACGATAACTTGCGATGGATCAGAAATACCCGGAGTTCCAGCATCAGAAATTATTGCAATATTTTTGCCTGATTTTAACTCTTGAATTAGATACTCTGTTCTTTGTCTTTCGTTGAATTTGTGATAACTGATCAATTTTGTCTCAATATCATATTTTGCAGTTAGTTTTGCAGAATTGCGAGTATCTTCAGCAGCTATTAAATCTACCTCTTTTAGGATTCTTATGGCCCTGAATGTTATATCTTCCAGATTGCCTATTGGTGTGGATACGATGTATAATGTTCCTTTTTTCATTATTTAAAAAGAACACAGATTCTCACAGATAATTTTGGATTTTTTCATCTGCGTGAATCTGTGGTGGTTACAATTTCCTTTATAATTCTTAACTCACAAATGAGATGATTATATTACATTCCATACATCTCAATGATTTCCTGTTTAGTTTTCCCAAGAATATCATATTTCTTTCCAACTTTTATGAACGCATCCAGAGCTTTCTCCAAATGGTGAATTTCATGTCCTGCTGATATTTGGGTTCTGATTCTTGCCTGTCCTTTTGGAACTACCGGGAAGAAGAAACCAATTGCATAAATGCCTTCATCATAAAGATCTCTGGATATATCTTGAGAGAGTTTTGCATTAAAAAGCATTATCGGAACAATTGGCGTATTTCCTTCTTTGAGAACAAAACCAGCTTCTGTTAGCCCTTTTCTCCAAAATTTTGTATTATTCTCAAGTTTGTCCCTTCGTTCAGTACTTTTAGAAAGAATATCCAGAACTTTCAAAATACCTGAAACAATCACAGGAGCCATAGTGTTTGAGAAGAGATATGGACGAGCTTTTTGACGACACATTTCCACAATTTCCTTCCTGCCAGAAACACAACCACCAGAAGCACCACCAAGTGCTTTGCCAAATGTAGTTGTAATGATGTCTATTTTGCCAAAAACCCCACAATGCTCATGAGTTCCTCTTCCAGTTTTTCCAATAAATCCTGAAGCATGAGAGTCATCTAAAAAGACCATAGCATCGTATTTGTCGGCAAGTTCAACCATCTCATCAAGTTTTGCCATATCGCCATCCATTGAGAAAACACCATCAGTGATAACCACTTTAAGTCTCTTGTCTGCATGGAGCTGAAGTTTTTTCTCCAAATGCTTCATATTTGAATGTTTGAATGTATCGTGCTCCGCACTACATAGACGAATTCCATCAATAATGGAAGCATGAACCAGGCGGTCAGAAATCATTACATCTTCGTTGGTAAGAATTGCTTCAAAAACACCTGCATTTGCATCCATACAAGATGGGAAAAGAATCGTGTCTTCAGTGCCCAAAAATTCTGTAACCTTTTTCTCTAATTCGTGATGAATATCTTGAGTTCCGCAAATAAAACGAACCGATGACATACCGTAACCGCGTGAATCCAAACCCTCATGTGCTGCTTTAACTACTTCTGGATGACTGGAAAGTCCTAAATAGTTATTTGCACACATATTGATTACTTTTTTCAGGGATGAGCCTTCCGGAAATTCCACTTCAATATCAGCATCCTGAGCTGAATGAATAAATCGTTCCTGCTTAAAGATTCCTGCATCTTGAATATCTTTAAGCTCTTGTAAGTAAATCTCTTTAATTTTGTTGCTATAAGCCATTGTTATCCTCCTGAAATTATAATTTTATAAAAGTTTATTCATAAATAATAAGGTTTTGCCAAAATAAGAATTACACAACTTGTTCCGATAAATCTTCCTTCGGTGGACTTATCGGAATACCATTCCCAAGAGGGGAATCCGCTAAGTTATGCTTCCACAGACAGTATTATTTAACAAATTCGTTCACCAAAGTGCAAATTTTATTCACACTATCAAATGCGTCCGGTGTTGCTTTTTCATTTGGGATAGAAATCTTATACTTATTTTCCAAGAATCTCTTCAATGATACCATTGAGAAGGAATCTACAATACCACCAGATATAAGAGGTGTATCATAATCTATTTCCTCATCTTCATCTTCAAGGTATTCTTCAATTACATATTCCAGGACTATATCTTTCATTTCTTCCATTTTTTTCTCCTTTTATTTTTTAGCCACAAAGACACTAAGGCACAAAGATAATATAATTTTTTTATTTCGTGTCTTGGTGGCAATGTTTTATTCATCGTCTTCCAAAGTGGAAGTGTCACCAATTTCCTCACCCCACTCTTTTGCATGAAGAATTCTGCGCATAATTTTTCCACTTCTTGTTTTTGGAAGTGAATCCACATATTCAATCTCTTGAGGCATTGCAAGTGGTGATAATTTTTTTCGGATAAAATTCATAATTTTCAATTCAAGTTCAGGACTTGCTTCATATCCCGGATTCAAATGAACAAATGCTTTTACAACCTCCATATTTATCTCATCTGGTTTTGCTACAATTGCAGATTCACCCACAGCCTCGTGCTCCAGAAGAGCAGATTCAACTTCAAATGGGCTTACAAGATGACCGCCAGTATTTATAACATCATCATCTCTACCTACAAACCAGAAATATCCATCTTTATCAATTCTTGCTCGGTCACCAGAAATATACCATCCATTTTTGAATTTGGTTTTGAAAGTTTCTTCATTTCTCCAGTAAGTTCTTAACATTGCTGCCCATCCAGGTTTAAAAGCAATAAGTCCAATCTTACCAGATTCTTCCCATGGTTCATAAGTTTTTGGATTTAAAACTGTTGCAGTAATTCCAGGGAATGGTTTTCCCATTGACCCAGGCTTAACCTTCATTCCTGGATAGTTGGAAATCATTATTGAGCCAGTTTCTGTTTGCCAGTAATTGTCTTGGAAAGGCTTTCCAAAAACCTTTTCTGACCAGATAACAGCTTCTGCATTAAGTGGCTCACCCACACTTGCAAGATGTCTAAGGGAAGAAAGATTATGTTGTTTAACCACTTCATCTCCGGCCCTCATTAATGAACGAATAGCGGTTGGGGCAGAATACCAGACTGTAACTTTATGCTTTTCAATAAACTTATACCAACTTTCTGCTGAAAACCCAGTATCAAGAACGCATTGAGTAATACCCAAACTCCAGGGACCAATTATGCCATAGGAAGTTCCTGTTACCCATCCTGGGTCTGCAGTACACCAATAAATGTCATCATCCCGAAGATCTAAAATCCACTTAGTTGTTAAATATTGGGAAATGATTGAGTAGTGAACATGTTTAACGCCTTTTGGCTGACCAGTTGTTCCTGAAGTGTAATGAAGGACTGATGGAGTTTCTGCTTTTGAAGGGAAAATTTCAAGATTTTCAACTGGTTCTGCTTCATCCATTGAGAACGCAATCTCTCTTTCTCTAAGTGGTTTTCTACCATCATAATCAACAATAATAATGTGTTTCAAATAAGGCATCTGGTCTAAGATTTTTCTTACTTTAGATACATGCCTTTTCTGTGTGATAATTGCTTTTGTTTCTGCATTGTCCAACCTTACATGCAAAGACTCATCTCCAAAAGCCGAGAATAGTGGCTGAGCAATTGCACCAATTTTCAAGATACCCAGAAAACCAATGTACAGTTCAGGAATCTTGTCCATAAAAAGACAAACTCTATCTCCATTTTTTATTCCTAAATTTCTTAGAAAGTCCCCGAATTTATTGCTGTTTATACGAATATCATTAAATGTATATTTCTTTTCTTTTCCTCCCAAACCTTCCCAGATGAAAGCAAGTTTGTCTGCTTTTCCCTGTTGGCAAATTCTGTCCGAACAATACCAGCCGATGTTTATTACATCGCCTTCTTTGTAACCAAGTTCATTTTCAGAAATTGACCAATCAAAGTTTTTTATTCTTTCATCATAAGAACTTATGTTTGACATTTTCAACTCCTTAATAATTTTTTGAATTTAATATTACAAATTCATAATTCCCAATTTCTTAGTAAGCACTTCTATCATATCTTTTGTCATCTTTGGAAGATCATATTTTGGGTCCCAACCCCATTCTTCACGAGCACAAGAATCATCCATTTTATTGGGCCAGGAATCTGCAATTGCCTGACGAACAGGATCTATATTGTAATCCATTTTAAATTCTGGAATGTATTTGCGTATTTCTGTAGCAATTTCCTCTGGTTCAAAACTCATAGCAGCAACATTAAATGCATTACGGTGTTTAAGTTTGGAAGGGTCAGCTTCCATAATTTCTATTCCTGCTTTTATCGCATCTGGCATATACATCATATCAAGATAAGTTCCTGGTTTTAAGTAGCAAGTATATTTCTTATTTTTGATTGCTTCGTAAAATATTTCCACTGCAAAATCTGTGGTTCCACCACCTGGAAGAGTTACATTAGAAATTATGCCGGGATACCTTACTCCGCGTGTATCTACTCTAAATTTTGCAAAATAATAATCACAAAGTAATTCTCCTGTAACTTTAGTAACTCCATAAATTGAATTAGGATGTTGAATTGTATCTTGTGGTGTATTATCGTGAGGAGTGGAATTACCAAAAGCCCCGATAGAACTTGGATTGAATACTGCACATTTAAGCTCTCTTGCTACTTCCAAAATATTTAACAACGCTCCAACATTAATATCCCAGGCAAGTTGTGGTTTGGATTCTGCAACTGCTGAAAGTAAAGCTGCAAGATTGTAAATTGTATCAATATTATATTTTTTAACGATATCTACTATTCTCTTTACATCTAAACAATCAATAACTTCAAAGGGTCCATCAGTTTTCAACTCTTCTTTTACATCTGCTCTAATATCAGAAGCAACTACATTATCATTGCCATAAACCTTTCTTAGAGCAGGTGTAAGTTCTGAACCAATCTGGCCTGCTGAGCCAGTAACTAAAATCTTTTTCATCTATACCTCATTCCTTATAATCCAATAATAGTTCATCTTTCTAAAATCACAACAGCAGTAGCATAATGTTTACTATGTGAAATTGATAACAGGATATTTGCAATTTTTCCCTTCTCGATTACCTTATGAGATTTATTCTTAAGAATTAGACTTGGCTTACCAAGTTTATCATTTACTATCTCAACATCTTTCCAGCCAAGTCCATTTCGCAAGCCTGTTCCAATTGCCTTGAAAAACGCTTCTTTGGCAGCGAATCTACCTGCAAAACATTGTGATTGAGCATTTAAATTCTTGTTTCTTGAACAATAATCAATTTCTTTTTCTGTAAAAACCATCTTAGTAAACCTATCTCTATGTTTTTCCAATTCAGCTTTAATTCTATCAATCTCAATTATGTCAATACCAATGCCAAAAATCATAATTTATATTCTCAAAATGCTAGATTATTTCTGTCAAATAATACAGGTATAAAACAAGATTAAATATTTTTTGAAATCTTCATCTTTAATACAGATTTTACTGCTTCATATTCATTCCAAGGATATTCTTTCTCACCAAAACACATTGAGCGTTCGTGTGCTTTGCCACAGGTAATAACAACATCCCCGGTTTGAGCAGATATAATCGCTTTTGTAATTGCTTTTTCCCGGTCTGGAATTTTAAAGAAATCTATTCCTTCTTGTCTGTTTGCAAGTTTGCATCCACGAGCAATTTCATTAATAATATTTTCCGCTGATTCTGTCCTTGGATCTTCTGCGGTGATAAAAATTTTATCAGCTAATTTTCCCGCTACCTTTCCCATTGCCTTTCTTTTATATTTGTCTCGCAAACCCGCACAACCAAACACAACAATAACATTATTTTCTGCAATATCTCTCGCAACTCCAAGAGCTTTTTCCAGGGCATTTGGCGTGTGGGCAAAATCAATAATTACTTTGAAGTTACCTGCATTATGAGAGATAAACTCCATCCTGCCTTTAATCCTTTCAATTGATTCTATCCCTTTTATGATAGATTTTACTGGAATTTTTTGTGAATGTGCCACAGCAATTGCTGCAAGAATATTATAAATATTATACTTGCCTATTAAACTTGTCTCTATTGAGAAATGTTCTTCTGGTGTTTTAACATCAAATTTCATTCTTGATTTATCAAAACAAATATTATATGCAGAAATATCAGCTTCATTATTTAAACCATAGCTAAGCTTTATATCTGAATTTATATTTTTCAGCAGATTAAAGGAAGTATCATCTCTGTTGATAATTGACACTTTGCTTACATTTTGTTTTCTATAATCATCATTCAAATAATCAAATAACTTTAATTTAGCCTCTTGATATTCTGCAAAATTTTTATGATAATCCAGATGTTCGGAAGTTATATTGGTTATCACAGCAATATCAAACTCGCACATATGAACACGGAATTGTGCTAATCCATGAGATGAGGTTTCTATTACAACATATTCAGTGCCTGCTGATAACATTTCAGCAAGATACTTCTGCAAATCAACAGCATTTGGAGTAGTAGTATGAAATCCTGTATCGTAAATTTTATCCCCTATAACAGCATTTATTGAGGTTATTAATCCGACACGAAATCCAGCAAACTTTAAAATCTGGTAAATAATTGTTGCAGTTGTGGTTTTCCCATCCGTTCCAGTCACTCCAATAACTCGCATTTTTCTTGCAGGCTGGTTATAAAAAGCCGCGGATAGAATTGCCAGCGCTTTTCTTGAATTCTCTACAATCAAAAAAGGAATTTTAAAATTTGAAATATGTTTGAGATTTTCACAAACAACCGCTATTGCACCGTTTTCAGCTGCAGATCTTATAAATTCGTGTCCATCAAAATTCTCACCTTTGAATGCAACAAAAATGTCTCCTTGTTTTACTTTTCTGGAGTCAAATGAGATTCCAGAGATTTCTATTTTATCAGCATCTTCAAAATTGAAAGTTTTATACCTTTTTAATGCTGAGATTAAATTTTTAAGTTTCATATGAAAATCCTTTTTTTGTCCATTGTCCGAGGAGTCGTCATGGACCACTCCATGACGAACTTAAAACCAACCACTGAATATCTTTCATGTCAGGGAATGGTCCCTGACAGCTCATAAAATCTTATAGTTTTTTAATACTGATATTAAATTGGGAAGTCTCATTATATTTCCTCGTTGCCAAACCTCTCCAAAATTGAATTGGGGATTGGTAATGCAATTCCATCAAAGGCATACTTTTCCATTCCCAAGCTGGGGCTTGGGAATGAGAGAGAAACCCCTATTCTCCAAGTGAATCCGAGATTCTACCTTTTTTTATAAGACTTCTTATAGAAACATAAGTCTTGATTCCCTTATTCATAAGATGATACCAGAAAGGCTGAAGAATTAGGTCATGCATTCCAACAAATTTTTTAAATTCTCCGCTAAATCCTTTTTTAAATCTATAAACTCCGAATAAGGGATGCATCGGATGCGGGTTTACAGGAATACCCCACAAATCATAAGTTCTATAGCCTTTTTCTTTTGCCCATTTTATGACCTCCCAATGAATTGCCTGATTCGGCATTAGATTCCTATATTCACTTGATGAAGCTCCATACATATACCATATTTTTCTGCCAAATGAAAATATATAAACTCCTGCAATCGGCGTATCCTGATAATATGCAAAAAATATATGCACCATTCCTTTATCAGCTAATTTTTCAACAACTCTTTTATAATATTCATAAGGATGAATAATGAATGTGTCTCTTTTTGCTGTCTCAATATAGATTTTATAAAAAATGTCCACCCCTTCTATATTTGTTATTTCTTTAACATGAACTCCCTTTCGTGCAGAAAGACGAATATTATAACGAGTTTTTGATTCAAAATTTGCAAGTAAATCATCTAAGCTTTGTGTTAGATTCAAAAACAATGTTGCTCTTGGCTGAATCTGCTTTTTCACAAAATGAAAATCATACTTTTCTAATATACCCTTTGCTTCAGCATCAGTTTCTAATACTTCCGGGTCAATCTTCAATACAATTGCGTTATGCTGTTTCGCAACTTCTTTTATTTTTGTAATCAATCTATAGAAAACATCCTCATTATGAAAATCCAAAACAGGTCCTCTTGGTGCATAAAATAAAGACTTCACTATAAATGGAATCTTTCTTTTCAAGATTGATATGCCACCAATAATTCTGTTATCATCAAAAACAGCAATTCTAATCGGCTGCCATCCCGATATCTTTTTAAACTCGCCCCATTCTACTGATTGAATTATCGGGCATTCTTGTGTTGAAGCAAGAAAGTTATTCCACTCATTAAATTCAGACTGGGATTCTAATATTTTACAATCAAATGATTTATTCACTTTTTCCAATAAAAACAAATACTTCTTTAGAATACATAAAATTATTTAATACCGCTAAGCTTGAACAAACTCATTTGAAAAGCGAAGTATACAAGATATTCTGTCAACTTTTTCTTATCGGATAAAATAAGTTTTTTAAAAATTATAAATATTGACAGTATAAATATATCATTTATCAAATCATATCAAAAATAAAAAAAGCTTGTGAGGAACTATTATGAAGAAAAGAAATAGCATCAAATTATTCGCTGTGACCATCTTGATTTGTGGACTTTTACCGTTGCTTTTGGTGTCTTGCAACCCAACAAACAAAAAAGCAAACATTGAAAAGATTAACAAACCTAAAGAAGTTGAAAAAACGATTGCCCCAAAACAAGAACAATCTGATAAAGATATAGTTGTTATGCACACAAATTATGGTGACATTAAGCTGGAATTATTCCGAGATAAAGCTCCAATCACTGTAGAAAATTTCCTTACCTACACAAAAGAAAAATTCTATAATGGATTGATATTTCATCGTGTAATTTCTAATTTTATGATTCAAGGTGGAGGATTTGACCAGAATTACATGCAGAAACAGCCGACGCATCCACCAATAAAGAATGAAGCTACAAATGGCTTAAGCAATGTAAGAGGCACGATTGCAATGGCAAGAACTAATCAGATAAATTCTGCAACATCTCAGTTTTTTATAAATGTAAAAGACAATCTCTTTTTAGACCACAAAGATATGGAAGCAGGATTTGGATATGCTGTATTCGGAAAAGTGATTGAAGGAATGGATGTTGTAGATAAAATAAAAAATGTTCAAACTGGCGTAAATCCTCAAACCAGAATGAAGGATTGGCCCAAAGAGGATGTGGTGATTGAATCTGTTGAGATTGTGAGTGATAAGTAAAAAATGATATAATATTGAAAAACTGGAGCTTTTTGTAGATTTTTTGTTTTTTCTCTTGACAGCGTATATTTATTTTGTAATGAATTGCAAAAGAATCTCATGGAAAATCCAATTATAAATGAAAATAGTAAATTAGTGATAGGAAAAATAATGCAAGTTTTTAATCATTTATTTATCTTGATAACTTGCATTATTGTATTGAGTTGGTAACGAATAAGATAGGAGTGTTAGACTGGGATATGCAGTCTAATTATTAGTTAGCTGGTATAGCGAAAATTTCACATCTATAAAAAATATATTGAATGTGTAACCTGTTTTATCTATATTAATAAAAATGAGATAATAAAATAAAATTAAAATGAGTGAATTAAGTACCCAAAAAAGAGAAATTCTTTTAAAGAAATTTAAAGACCAAATAGAAGTGAATCCTAAATTAGACAGAACTTTAGTAAGTTTTCAAGCTAATAAAAAGGAATATTTCTATAGATGGTTTAAATATAAAGAAGGATTTTCTAAAAGATTAGTCAAATATTTTCTGATGAAATATCATCCGTCTAAAGGACATGTTCTTGATCCTTTTGCTGGAGTTGGTTCAACTTTGTTTGCAGCAAGAGAACTGGGTTGGGACACCACAGGAATAGAATTACTACCTGTAGGTGTGTTTTCTGTCAAAGCCAGATTGGCATCCGAATCTGTAAATTTAAAAAATTTGAAGGAAGAAATTGAAAAATTCAAGGCAGCTTTTCAATTGGGAGAAAATAATATCCCACAAAGAATAAATCATATTTCTATAACTAAGGGTGCTTTCCCAAAAGAAACTGAAAACTACTTAAATTATTTTCTAAACTATTGTGATAACATTAATGACAAAAATATTAAAAAATTATTTAAATTTTCTGCCTTTTCTATTTTAGAAGAAATAAGTTATACGAGAAAAGATGGTCAATATTTACGATGGGATTATAGAGCAAATAAAAGCTGGGGAAAAACAAAATTTGATAAAGGTAAAATTTATCCTTTTATTGAATCAATCAATAATAAGCTGGTACAACTTTATCAGGATTTACAATTTGGAAATGGAAATGATCTGTTTGCTCAATTTGAAGAAAAAGAATCAGATCTAAAAACACTAAATATATTACAGGGTTCTTCATTAGAATTGATGCCTAAATTTGAAAATAATCTTTTTGATTTTATTATGACCTCCCCCCCATATTGTAATCGTTATGACTATACAAGAACATATGCTTTAGAGTTGATTTTTCTCGGACATACTAATGAACAGGTGAAAAATTTTCGTCAAGAAATGTTATCATGCACTGTAGAAAATAAAGAAAAAATAGAAATACTAAAAAATATCTATTCAAAATTAAACAAAATAGAAGTTTTTGAAAAAATAATTTCGTGTTATGATTCAAACGAAGGCATGCAAGAAGTAAATAACGTTTTAGATTTGCTAAATGACCGTAAGATGTTAAATAATTCAAGTATTCCTCGCATGGTTAGAAATTATTTTCTCGAAATGGCATTTATTATTTTTGAAATGTATCGAGTATTAAAACATGGTGGTTACTCTGTAATGGTCAATGACAATGTAAGGTATGGCGGTCAAGAAATTCCTGTTGATTTAATATTAACAGATTTTGCAGTTAATTTCGGATTTAATTTAGAAAAAATATGGACATTACCAACAGGAAAGGGTAACAGCAGTCAACAAATGGGCAATCACGGTAGAACTGAATTACGAAAATGCGTTTACGTATGGAGAAAAGCTTAATGAGTAAAAAGCAACCTTATCTTAATCACCTTAAATCAAAAGAAGATTTAATTACACCATATGAAGCTACACGTGCAGGATTCGTTTCACTCGCATTAGAAAAAAATAGGAAAGCAACACCTTTTATTGCAGAAGCCAGAGCTTTGAAAGCAGAAGCTTCAAAAGCTACAAATCCACAGAAGTTACTTACAATTACTTCCATTCGTTCATCTCTCCTTACAGCAGCAGGAATTTCTGATAAAGCAGAGAAACATTTGCAAGAAGAAGATAAAATAAAAGCTATAAAAGAATTAATTGAAAATTTTTTGGAGCCTGCGGGAAATGATTTTGTAGAAGAACTTGTTTATAGGTTTTTGCTCACAAAAGGCGATCAACTTGGTGGTTCGATGAGAAATTTAGGCGGAACTCTCGGAGAAAGAAAATTGGCAAGGGCAATTATCTCTTCATTAAATTTGTCCAAAATAAGCTATAAATGGCATCATACAAAAAGCAAAAAATGGATTTTGAAATCTGATGATGATGTTGATATTGAGCTACATTTAAATGGTTTAAGTTGGAAAAATTCTAACGGTATTAGAACGTTAATCTTTAATAGAAATATCCCGTTAGTAAAAAAGAATGTTGATTTAAGCATTTTAAAATCACAACCAGATGATGTTGATTCAACCAGGAAATCCGCACATTTAATTCCAGAAAATTATATCGCTTTTGGGGAGCTAAAAGGTGGTATTGATCCTGCAGGAGCTGACGAACATTGGAAAACTGCAAACTCCGCCTTAAATAGGATAAGAGAATCATTTGCTAAAAAATCATTAAATCCAATTACATTTTTTATAGGTGCAGCAATTGAGAATAGTATGTCGGAAGAAATATTTTCTCAATTAAAATCAGATATTTTAACAAATGCTGCAAACTTAACAAATGATGATCAAGTCGCTTCTCTTTGTAATTGGTTAATTACTATATAAATAGCCAGTTAGCAAAGTGCTCGTACTGAACCGCCTCAGTGCAGCGATTTTCCAAACGCTCTGTGGTTTAAATTAGTTTTTATGCCTTTATTATGGTTTGGTGGGAATCCATCGGCGTGCAGCACAGCACTGGCGTTAGCTGCAAAGGATAATTATGTCTATTATAGAAGAATCAACACTTATCCATTGGAACTATTTTCTTCCAATTGAAGAAGATTTATTGAACATATCGCGATATATAGAGTTTTCAGAACCAAACTTCCAGACTTATTCAATTGAATTGGCAAGAATTCTATTAGTTGCATCTTCAGAGATAGACGTTGTAGCTAAACAACTTTGTGCAAAATTAGAACCTGGTTCTTCAGCAAATAGAATTACCGACTATCAGGCAATTTTAACTCGAAACATTGCAATACTTCCAGAAGTAGTTGCTACGATTCCAAGGTTCGAACTCACACTAAAACCATGGTCAAACTGGCAACGTGGAAATGTTCCACTATGGTGGAATGCATATAATAACGTTAAGCATCAAAGGCATACTCATTTTTCAGATGCTAATCTAAAGAATACAATAAACGCTGCAGCTGGATTATTTACCCTACTTTTATTTTATTACCGTACCGAAGCTGAGGAAGGATCACTCTATCCCAATCCACAATTATTTCGTGTAGGTTTTCCATTTGAAATGGATTCGATTTTTTTAGATAAGGAAAAATTTCATACAGGTAATTTCGTATATAAGATCTCAGTTGGTAGCTAATGATTATCTATATGATAAGTTAAAATCTGCAGCCAACAATCGCTTCAACCTGACATCTGTAAGCATGGTATGAGCAATGATTTTGGCGTTCAGTGCGTTTAAGCCCATCGGCAGGTTAAACTAACCGTTATGCCATAATAGAAATAGGAGACATCTTGGATTACAAAGAATATGAAAAAGAATGCAAAAGAATAAGAAAAGATAATGAAAAATTAATTTCAAATTTTGGAAAATGGCTTTTGGGAAAGGGGCTTTCGCAAAAGACAATAGAGAAACATTGCTCAAATGTGGACTTTTATATTAATGAATTTCTATTATATGAAGATGCTGTTGAAGCTTCTGACGGCTACCATGAAATTGGAATGTTTCTCGGATATTGGTTTATCAAGAAGGCAATGTGGGCAAATAAATCCGCAATAAAGGAAAATGCTGCAAGTCTAAAGAAATTTTATCAATTCATGCTTGAATCAGAAAAAATCACAACTGAAGATTTTTCATTTTTGAAAGATACGATAAAAGAAGAGATGCCCGAGTGGCTGGCAATAATGGACAGATATGATGACCCTGACATTGAGGATATGGAAGAGGTATGGGGATTTTGACATAACAAATCACTGCACCCGACCAAAAAGCTGGCGCTTTTTGGCGGGTGAGTTCTAGCGTTAGATCCAATAAAATAAAAAGACAATCCCGTCCGCCAGTCCCGTTTACGGGATGCCGAAAGTCGGTGCTGGCGGACGGGATTTTTATATATGGTACCAGAGGCCGGACTCGAACCGGCACGTCCCAAAGGGACATCGGATTTTAAGTCCGATGCGTCTACCTATTCCGCCACTCCGGCATAAAATATTAGGGTCTTCGGTATTTTCCGTGGAAACAAAATTTACAATATGAAATATAGGGTATATGAAAATATGGATATAGGAGAAATAGGGACTTATGTGCTGTATGTAGCTGTACTTATTTTTCTAATTCTTATTACCCTATACACCTATTTCCCTTATTATTAAAGGATTCCATTATTTTTACTGAAGAACCAAATATTATAATGGAGGCGGCACCCGGATTTGAACCGAGGAATAGGGATTTTGCAGACCCCTGCCTTACCACTTGGCTATACCGCCGATAGATTCTCTAAAAGAATGGAGCGGGAAACGGGACTCGGACCCGCGACAACTACCTTGGCAAGGTAGGGCTCTACCACTGAGCTATTCCCGCACCGATATATCGGAGTTAAATTTATTTGCTATTGTCTCAATGTCAAGAATTTCGCCTATATCTTTAGCAAATATCTGAGCGGAAAACTTTTCAATAATTGTGTCTCTTTCTTTCCACGCATCAGGGTATAAACCTGCCTTCAAACAGGTATGTTTCAGAAAGGTTTCAACATCCCATCCTTCCTCTTCTGCAACTTGAGGTAGCAGCAATCCCTGATAAAATCCCTTTTTGATAAGTAAGCCATCTCTGCCGATTTCTATTTCAGAAATATCCCTTACTTTTTTCAAGGGTGTTAATACGGAAATTTCTATATTTAAATATTTAAATTCCTCTTTTTCTAACTGTGGGAACCTGGGGTCTTCAAATGCAGAAGCAATTGCCATTCTCTGAATAGTATCTAAAAGTGGAGCGATTCCAACAATATATCCGATACACCCTCGCAGCTGACCGTGCTTGTGCAGAGTAACAAAAGCGCCTCTTTTTTCTTGAAATATTCTGTCTTCAAAATTATACTTTGGCAATTTCTTGCCAGACAATTTTAATTGTATGGATTCCTTTACAACAGCGAGTAAAATCTGCTGCTGCCTATCATCTAATCCTAAATCTATACTTGATTTTCTTGTCATTTTATTCCTTTATTCTACGCATAAAAACGCCCCATTGAAATAAGAAAAAAGATTTCACAGGGCAGGCTGATAAAGCTGATTTTCACAGTCATTTCAATTCGGGATAAACCCATCCCCTCCCCGCGTCAGCGGGGATGATTGGGGATACCCCCCACCTAGCGGGTAGCAATAGGCCTGCCCTCCGTTTGTTTGGAGGGTTTATCCTGTTGCGGTAAAAAAATGATAGTCTCATGTCTGATTTCGGCAAGAGACTTGCCGACTCCAAATCAAATATAATTTTTATACTCCTTTGTGTCCCGATTTGTTTTTGGGACATGTATGTTTCATCTTCATTTTGTTATTATAATTTTTCTCTTAGTGTCTTAGTGCTCTTTGCCTGCCCTATGAAGTGCTTTGCTACTTCATTGGGGTGTTTAATATTCTTAATAAAAAATTGCTGAGAGATACCCAACAACCTGGGAGTAATCTCCAAATATCATTCCAGAGTGACTGTAGTTTAGAATATCAGCATTATTAATCCCAAACTTCTTTGCCAACAGAATTCCTGTCTCTACACACCCAAATCCACATGCCTCTGCCTTTCCAGAATTAACATAACTATCTAACAGTCCTGCATCCATATTTTTTACTGCTTCAATAACTTTGTCATCTAACACTTTGGCAGTCTCTGCATTATGATAATGTGATAAATCTGTGCTGATTACAAATAGAATTTTCTTGTTTAAACCTTTGAAGGTTTGATAGAGAATCTCTGTCAAGTTCTCACTGATTCTTAGTGATTGGTATCCAATAAGTATCGGTACTAATTTGAAGTCAGCCAAAGCAGTTTGCAAAAATGGTAACTGAACTTCTAAAGAATGCTCCATTCTATGTGCCATTTCTGAATAGCCAATAACATCACTTTTCAATAATTCTTCTACGATTTCTTTATCAACCGGAATATTCCCTAAAGGTGTTTGATAAAAATCACAATCACAAACAGACACAGAAAATTCTATAGGATTGTGAGAAGGTGCTATTACGATTACAGTGTCAAAATTCTTTCCTTTCAAACATTTGTAGCCATAAGCAGCAGTTTGGCCAGAAAAAACATAACCAGCATGAGGTGAAATTATCGCAAAAACTTTTTCGCATTTCTTCTCTAATTTGACATTGTTAAAATAACTATCTATTTCCGCTTTTAGCTTATGCGGATTTGCTGTATAGAATTGACCTGCAACTACTGGCTTTCTAATTTTATTAATCATTTTGCCTCCTTTGAATTGAGTTTGCAACTCAATTGTTCCCAAGTGAAGTCACTTGTGTTACATCATCCTTTTAATATGTTAAGATAGGTTCTTTATTAAAATAAAATGCCATTATCTTGCCTGCCAGCGAAGCTGCTTCATTAGCACCCGAGCCGCCATTTTCAATAAAAACTACAACTGTTATTTCTGGATTTGGCAACGGTGCAATAGCTGCAAACCAGGCATGAGTATCACCTTTATAATTTTCTGCTGAACCTGTTTTACCGCCAACTCTAATCCCTTTGACGCGAGCCTTGCCACCGGTTCTTCCTTTTGCATTAACTGCCTCATCCAATGCCAACCTAAGAAATTCTAATACCTCTTGACTGATTGGTAGATTGACTTTATTGTATTCAACCTTTTCTTTTTTGCCTTCAAAAAGATAATAGTCAAGAAAATGAGGCTGAAGCAAAATTCCACCATTGGCAATAGCTGAATAAAACCGAGCAATATAAAGAGGGGTTACTAAAACTTCTCCCTGCCCTATTGCTAAATTAAGAAGATTGCCTCGCGTCCAACCAAATTTGCTGTAATTTTCATCATACCAGTATGAAGTAGGGAAAAATCCTTTCCGTTCACTCGCGAGGCCAATTCCAGTCTTACAAGTTAGCTCGCAATCATCAACAAACTTTTTGAAATCATCAAGGTCTATCATTTCAGCTAATTTATAGAAATAAGTATCACACGATTCCCTGATTGCGTCAAGCATATTTACTGGTCCATGACCCTTTTCTTTCCAGCATCCAAAGAACCTCCCACCGTACCACAAACCACCCTTACAATCTACAAGAATTTCATATGGATCCACAAGTTTCTTTTCAAGTACATAAGCAGCAACTACTAACTTAAAAATTGAGCCTGGTGGATATGTAGCATTACAGAGTTTATTAATAAGAGGTTTATTCTTATCATTTACTATACTATTCCAATAATCATAATTCATACCAGAAACGAACATATTTTGATTATAATAAGGCGTGCTTGCTGAAGCAATGATACCACCAGTCTTGCAGTCCATAACAACTGCTGCACTGGATAAATCTTCTGGAAGCAAATCTGTCAACTCTTTTTGCAAATCAATATCAACAGTAAGAACCAAATCTTTGCCAGCTGTGGACGCTTTGGAAAGGTCTCCCTTTATTAATTCCAATGAATTTCCAGATGCATCAACTTGAACAATATCATATCCTTTTTTACCCTTTAATTCCTTTTCATAAAACTTTTCCAAACCCACTTTGCCGACATAATCAGTCTTATCATATCCATCTTCTTTCATAAGATTATATTCTTCTTTAGATATTTTACCAACATATCCTAAAAAATGATTATGATAAAGATAATTTCTTCTGCTTTCTGATTTTACTATAATTGAAGGGAAAAAATCAATATTTTCTTCAAACTTGATGGCAGTTGCCAAGCCAATATTTTCATCAATCAGTATCGGAGCAAATCTCCTAAAACGATTTTGATAAATTATACTAAGCACCCTGTCTTTAGTTATGGATAAATTCTTGGCTAAAAAATCAGCTAACCTGTCCTTATCCTTTATTTTTTCAATATTTATATAAACTGATAATGAAGGTACATTTTCTAAAAAGGGCTGGAGATTTCTATCATAAATAATTCCTCGTTTAGAATCCTTATTTATAATTCTAAAATAATTCTTTTCAGCAATTTCTTTATAATTTTTCCCTTCTATTACCTGAATCTTAAATAAAGAATAAAGAAGAATTACAAAGATGCCAATAACCAAACAAAAAATGTAATCCGCTTTTTTAAATGTTTTAAATATCATTCTAAGCTTTTCATAGAAATCTTTAAATTATCAATAAAAAATAAAACAATTATGATAATGCAAGAATAAACTGTGTTGTATAATACAAGACCAAAAATTCTTAGAAAGGGCAAGACTTGGTCTACATTGAAAATTAAAAAAATCAAATCTTTCATAAAGAAATAAAACAAATTAGCAATAAACAGGATTAATAACAGAAAAACCTTTTGTTCTCCCCGATTTAATCGGGGATTAATCTTTGATTTCATCTCACCTAATAAAAAAGCGATGAGAACAAATAATAAAGTTGAAATACCAAAAGTAGTAGGGCTATTAATATCTAATAGAGCGCCAAGAAGAAAACCAAGAATTAGACCTGTTATATTACTTCTTATCAAACTATAATATATCACAACAGGGAGCAATAGATTTGGCACAGTATTAAATAATCCTAAGTTAGCAGAATAAAAATATTGGAAATAAACCATAATGACAGAAATAATTATAAGCCTAATCATTTGTTTTCTCCCAAATCCCGTTAGATATATCTCTAACGGGACGAACCAGGCAGATAGGGGTAAGTTCACTCTGCTGCCCTTGAGGATTATCCATCATAATTTTTTCTAATAATTTTGAATCTATTCCGGAAGATTTTCCAATCACCCAGGACCCTCCAATATTATTGATATCCATTATGGCTGTTTCATTTCCGGTAATTGATTTTATCTTATTACAGATTTCATTTGCATATAATGGACCTTTAATTACAGTCTTATCATAAGGCGGGACAGGTGATGTGTGTGCCGCATCAATCAGTGCTGCTTGCTTACCTGCGATTTTGTAGAAAATTCCTCTCTTGCCAATGAATTTACCCAAAAGCCCAATAATTGCGGCAATAAGTATTCTTAAATGCCCACACTCATCTATTGCACATTGCATACTTGTTTTTGACCGAAGCCCAACACCGTAGCTTGTCTTTTTCACTCCACGCCAAAGTAATCTCGCCAGTAAGCCAACTTTTATTTTGTCTTCCCTGATTGCTCTGCCTTGAGTAATAGCAACAGGACTTTCACTAAGAACAATTATATCGTTCTTTTTTCTAATTCTATTAGTATATTGTAAAACAATTTCAATAATATCATCAGCAGAAGTGAGTATCTTCGTTTTTATCGGCTGTCGGACAAAAATTATATTATCTATAATTCTTTTCCCGATTTTATCGGGATTATTATTTCTCATAGCCTAAGATAATTGCAACTTCTTCAACCTTTGCAAGATCTACAAATGGTTTTATTTCAGCTTTTTTAAAAAGTCCGCCACTTGTCTGCTCAATATTTATAATCTTGCCAAAAGAAATCTCTGGAGGATAAATTGAACTCAATTCTGAGGTAACTATCTCATCATCTAATTGTACATCGCAACCGACTTTTATCTTCTGTAAATAAATCCTCCCATCAAAATTTGTTTCAACTATTCCATGAATTCTACTCCTGCTGTCCAGTGCACCCATACGGAAATATCTACTGCCGAATGTTTGAACTACAGAATATTCTGGATAAACAGCTATAATTTTCCCTACCAACCCATCAATAGAAATGACTGGTAAATTAATTTCAACATTTTTATTTTCCCCTGTATCAATTATCAGAGTTTCATAATTAAGAAAAGAGCCTGTTCCTAAAACTCTTGAAACTTCAACTTGAAACCTCCTTTTATCCTGTATAGTTAAAAGATTAGATAATCTCTCATTTCTTAAAATTTCCTCTTTGTAATGTCTATTTCTAGATTGTAATAAAAACAGGTCAGCCTGTAAATCTTTATTCTTCTGGGAAAGTTTTGAAAGCCCTTTTAAATACGATATACTTGCAGTAAATGGTAGGAAGAGATGTTTTCCGATAAACTGCGCTTTTGATATTCTATTCTCATTAGTGCCAGCTATAAAGGTTATAGATATAATTAGAAATATTACAAAAATTACATTTTTTCTACTAAACATTTTTGTCTGTTCTTCTAAAATACTTTTGAATTTGGAGTTGGATTCTAATATTGAATTCTTACAAATTTAATTAAAAAATCAGTCCTCAATTCAATTGGGGATAAGATTTTTTGTCAAATATAATGTAAATACTCTATTTCTATTTTGTCATTGGCAATCTGTCTTTTTCAGGAGATTCTTTGACTCAAGTTTTGATGCTTTTGTTCAGATATTAAATAGATTAACGAATTACACTTTTATCTCACCAAAATCATTTTCCTTGTTACCGCATTGTTCCCATATAGAAGTTTATAAAAATACACCCCAGGACTTACCTTATTCCCATCCTCATCCGTCCCATCCCAGACTATATCTGTTTTAACCCAGAAATTATCTCTTTTGCCATTATATGTTTTGATGAGTTGTCCTTTTGCATTGTAGATTGATAATTTGTAATCTTTGATTCTTTCATAATCTGCTGAAATAAATGTTATTGTGGTAGATGAAATAAATGGATTTGGCTTATTCTGGAAAAGATATAATTTATTTATAAACAAAGTATCTGGCTCATCTATTCCCTGTCCTTGCCATTCATACGCTCCTATATCTATTCTGCCGTTGTATATTCTTGGATTGCCTGCAAG
>CAYNOU010000027.1:0-21517 GCA_964398885.1 uncultured Candidatus Cloacimonadota bacterium
CATCTATATGATTTAATAAGTGTAGAAACTCACACACAAACTATAGATATGATAAGAGCAACAAACAATGATATTCCAGCAGGCAAAATTGCTCTCTTAAAAAAATCTTTTAATGTTGAACCGAAGAATTCAATAGAAACAGATACACAAGGATGTATTGGTGAAATAATGTATCCCATAAAAGTAGAAAAAAACATCACTGTAAAAACCAAATATGTCATTGCCCCACTTCCAAACTTTGAGTAATATATTGGTAATAATATTGCAAAAGGCATTTGAACCCTGCCAGTAACAAAACCCAGGAATGCAGCAATCCCAACAATCAAAAAGCTTTTGCAAAATACTATATCAGCTATGACTTTTGATATATTAGACACCTGAAATATGTTCAGAAAGAGAAACATCCCGATAATTATTAGAAAAAATTTCCATGGCTTCATCTTTACACTAATTGGAACTACTTTATCAAACCTCAATTTTCCAAATACGAATGCAAGAATCAAACTTGAGATAACACCAATTAGTAAGGGTATTTCTTGAATTATGCCTTTAAATATTGTCATCAAAATAATATGGACTACTGGTGCTGCTAATATTACAATTATCGGGATAATAATTTTCTTTGTTTTAATTTTATTATTTGCCCTAAGATTACCCTCTATTCCTTTTAATAAAAATACATATCCCAAAATAACCATTATAATAAATCCAGGAATTAGATACAGCATTGCAGTATATAGATTAAGATTTGCCATCTTGGTCGTTACTAACAAAGCTCCCAGAGGATAAATCAAAATAAGCGTATGCCTGAACCAAACATTAATTGCAGTGTATTTATCATCAGAAATGTCAACTCCTGCTCGGAGAACAAGTGGAGCTGAAAGCAAAGCACCTCCAGGCATTGGTAACATTCCAAGAAAAGCAGGACCGAATGCAAGGAACAATTTTCTTTTCATTTTAAGATTATTAACAAGGTCGTCCATAAGTCCAGAAACTTCTAACGCTCCGCCAATAAGAGGAATTAATCCAACTGCAAGAGCTAACAATAGAATTGATGGGTCAGTTAGAGTATTCTGTATTTGAGCAAATATCTCTTTAAAGCTAAGATTGAATACGCCAAGCACCAGAGCACCGATAATAAAACCAAGCCAGATGCTCTTCCGGGCAATCATTATCATTAGTGTTAAAGATAAAAGAAAACTGAACCAGATTATGAGATTCATTTTAAATTTTAATCATTATGTTGTTTCCTATTTTCTATCCTTTATAGTCTTAAAGAATACCCCTCTTTCCAAATTCTGGCTTTCTATTCTTCCTCTTTCCAAAAGCGCCTGCAAATACTTATTTACCTCATTGATATGTATCCCAAGCGTTTCTGATAAATCCTCAGCTGTGCATGGCCTTCTTTTAATAGTTGCAATTATTCTCTCTTCTATATCAAAGTCAAAACTGGCAATTTGTTCCCTTGGTTTGAAGTTCGCAATGATTTCAACAGGTAAATCCTGAAAGAGTGAAGCAATCCTTTCCATATCTTCTTTGCTAACAGGCTGAACCCAGCTTGATGTACCTGGTCTGTCCAGCGAATTAAGTTGAACACGGTTAGGTTTAATCTTCTTAATCGCATCTTTCAATAATTTCAACTCGTTTTCTGTATCGTTAAGCCCTGGAACTATAAATACTTCCAACCATATCTGCCCGCTAAATTCTTTGCGGAATTCTATTAAACCAGAGATAATTTTCTTTATTTCTAAACTCTTTGGAGGTCTATTTACTCGCCTAAATGCTTGCGCAGAAACTGCATCCAGAGAAGGCATAACCAAATCTGCACCGATTATTTCATTTCTCACACTCTTTTCAAATAGTAGAGAACCGTTTGTTAAAACAGCAGTTTTATAATAAGGATAATTGCTCTTTAAGAATTCAATGATTTTTCCTATACCTATATTTAAAGTTGGCTCACCAGAACCAGAAAAGGTTATATAATCCAATTTTGGGGTTTTGCCGAGATAATCTTTTAACTCATCAATTATATCTTTTATTGGAATATATTCCTTTCGCTCAATTGTTAAATTTGTGGTTGCTCCACATTCACAATAAACACAGTTGAATGTACAGGTTTTAAAAGGTATTGGGTCAATACCGAGTGAGATTCCCAATCTGCGGGAAGGGACTGGTCCGAATAGATGTTTGTATTTCATTTAGATATATTCTCCACTTTTTCAATCTAAAGTTCAATTGTCATCATCAGGTCACTGAACTTTATTTGTAATTTGAAATTTGGCATTTGAAATTTTGAAAAGGGGTATGCACCTTCTTTGTGATTCTATTCCAAGCTCTTTTATGTAGTTAACTCAAGCCAGGTTTGCTAACGGCACATCAGATAAACTGTTTATTGCTGCTACCTTCCGGTCCTGACAAGGTTCACACTGTAAGATTGCGTTAGACTTGACTATCAACATCACTTGCATAAAAGAAACTTAGCCATCAAATCCCGCAGACAGGGATTCAGCCCTGCTATAGCGGATTGCAGGTTACAGGACACCGCTGGCTTCCCGCTTAGCACACCCCTACTATTAAATTTAAAATGAAAAATGTAAAATTAAAACTAAATTATTCCTTCTGAGAGACCAAATTTCTTCCGCCTTTTTTAATTAACAACTGCTCACCTATTGAAAGTAAATTATATGAGAACCAGTATAACACAAGACCAGCAGGGAGTGATTTAAAAATAAATACTAAAAATATTGGCATGCCATACATCATCATCTTTTGTGTTTTCATTTGTGCCATCTGCTTTTCATCCATATTAGAACTCGGTTTAGGAGACATCAACTTCTGCTGTAAAAACATACTTATGCCCATAATAATTGGCAAAACATAATATGGGTCTGGAACTGCCAAATCTTTTATCCAAAAAACAAACTCTGCATGCCTAAGAGCAATAGTAGATTGTAAAACAGGATATAGAGCAAAAAATACTGGCATCTGTAATAAAAGTGGTAAACATCCTCCTAATGGACTTACACCGTGCTCCTTGTAAATAGCCATTACTTCTTTCTGAGCTTTCTGCGGATTATTCTTATACTTAGATTGAACCTCTTTAATTAATGGTTGTATCTCCTGCATCTTATGAGTAGATCTCATACCCTTATGCGTTAAAGGATAAAATATAACTTTTATCATAATTGACATTATTATTATTGCAATACCATAATTGGGGATAAGTTTATATAAAAACTTAAGAAGTTGCAAGATCAACTTGCTAATAGGTCTGATTAGTTTCCATCCAAATTCCATTGAGTTCTCTAATCCAATATTATAGGCTTTTAGATTATCATAGTCTACTGGGCCGAAATAAAAATCAAAACTATCATCAACTTTTACTCGTGAAACCTCTATTTTTGCGATTTGTTTTAATGAGGTATTATCAGCAGAGACAGAAATTTCCCTTAAATCTACGCGCCTGTCTGGAATTGCTGCTAACATAAAATACTTTGACTTTACAGCAGTCCAGTCTATATTACCTGACAACTTCTCACCTTTAAGAGCATTTTTTAATCCAACTTTTACAACTTTATTATCAATTTGTGATACTTCTTTAATATAATTTGTAAATCTCTTATCCCCTTTATAATCAAAATATACCCCTGTATCCATCCCTAAATTATATGATTCTATCACACCAAAACCCCCAATCTTGAGGTTCATAGAAAGGTTATAATTCTCCTTAAGCCGAAACACTTTTTGAATAACTTTTTTATCTCCTGATTGTATGAAAAATTCAACTATATCATCATCCTGATTATATGAGAAATTATGATTTGCTAAATTTATACTCTCTGACTCGGTAATGAACTTAACATTTAATAATCCCTTGTCTGACAAAAGCAGTTCAACAGGTGTTTTCTTATCCTCCATCATAATATCTTTTAAAAAAATCTGCCTGATATTTCCACCTTGATTAGTAAAAATCATTTTAACAACATCATTTTCTAAAACAATATTATCGTTGAGTTCAACATCATTAAAATATTCATTTTGTTTTTCCAAAGTTGATGATTTTGTAGGTAATATCTCGTTATTCTTTACATTTTTTTCAACAACAGCTTTCTGTGCTTGCTCATTAGTAATCTGTTTTTGTGGAGGTTTCTTCCAAAGTAATTTATTACTTATAAAGAATACAAAAAATATAAGTATGAGTGCAATTATTGTTCTTTTATCCATATTTATTTTCTCTTATCTTAAGGGATCCCTTCCACCTTTGCAGAACGGGTTACATCTTAATATTCTCCAGAAAGACAGATAAAAACCCTTGAATACACCATATTTTTCAAATGCTAATTTAGAATAAGTAGAACAAGAAGGTACAAATCTGCAGGTATCAGGAAACATTGGTGAAACATATTTCTGATAAATACTTATTACTATTATAACTATCTTACAAATAAATTTCTCTAATTTTTTCAATAGCATTTTCCAAATCTCTTATAATATTTTCACGACCATACTCAAAAATTCCTGGTTTTGTAATAACCAAATAATCAATGTTGAATGGTATATAATTTTCTGATTTTCTGAAATATTCTTTTATCCATCTACGAATTTTATTTCTTTTTACTGCATTGCCAATTTTTTTAGAGGTAATAACCGCAAGTCCAATCCCCGATTGGATCGGGGATGTCTTACCATAATCATTATTTTTAACCACAACAAGACTAAAAAATCTTTTATTATACCTTTTACCATTTTCTTTGAACTGCTTGAATTGACGATTTTTTCTTATACTTTTCACAATAGATAAATTAACTAATTTACCAGTTTACTAATTCACTAATTTACCGGTTCACTATACAGATATTCTTTTTCTTCTTTTAGCTCTTCTTCTGTTTAAGATTCTTTTTCCACCTTTTGACCTCATTCTTTTTCTGAAGCCGTGTGTGGTTTTTCTACTTCTATTATGTGGTTGATAAGTTCTTTTCACAACAAATCCTCCTGTCTCCCAGAGGGAAATCCTTTGGAAAATTAAAATTTACAATTCAGATGAGATGTTTTTAGTGTCAAGATTTTTATTTTTTATTGACACCTGTAAGCAAACATACATTATTTTGGTCAAATATTTATAGATTAGAATTTCATCAATGTGAATAACTGATATTTGCTATTGGTGTTTTTTCTTGTAATTTCTTATGTAGATGATAGATACAAATATGGATAAAATGTTGATAAGTATGTGGATAAAAATTATTGTCTCAAAACTACCTCACTTTAATTCATTGAGTTACACAATCTAAAATTGTGAATATATGATAGAATCAAATAGTATGTGGGAAAGAATTTTACCTGAATTAAAAAAGCAGGTAGATTCACAAACTTATAAAACATGGTTTGAAAAAACAAAAGAATTCAGCTTTGTAAATAATACCCTTACAGTCAGAGCCCCGACAAAATTTTTCGCAGACTGGCTTGAACAACATTATAAATCTTTATTAGAAGAAATAGCTTACAATCTAACGGCACAAAACATTGAAATTGATTTCATAGGGTCCTCTAACAACAAGAAAAAAACTACTTTGAAAAGCGTTACAGATTATACTAAAGAATCTGGTTTGAATAGAAGATATACATTTGAACGTTTTGTGGTTGGAAATAATAATCACTTTGCTTATTCTGCTGCTCAGGCAGTGGCTGATAAACCTGGGAGAATTTACAACCCACTTTTTATTTATGGCGGCGTAGGTCTTGGAAAAACTCATCTTATGCAAGCAATTGGAAACTTTATAATAAATAATAAGAAAAGGAAGTTGAACATCTTGTATATTGCCTCTGAAGATTTTACTAATGAAATGATCTTTGCTATTCAAACTAATACAACTGTTCGTTTCAAAAAAAAATTTCGTAACTTTGATGTCCTTATGATTGATGATATTCATTTTTTAGCTGGTAAGGAAGGGAGTCAGGAGGAATTCTTTCACACATTTAATACACTATACAATGAAAAAAAACAGATTATTCTTACAAGTGACCGTCCACCAAAAGAAATACAAGATTTGCAAGAACGGCTGGTTTCTCGGTTTGAATGGGGACTTCTTGCAGATATAAAAAGACCAAATTTCGAAACTCGCGTGGCAATTCTAAGACAAAAATGTATAGAAGAAAATGCTACTCTAAAAGATGAAGTTATTGATTTTATTGCCAATACCTTTGATGATAATGTAAGACAACTTGAAGGCTCGCTTGTTAAAATATTAGCGTATGCTTCATACAAAAATATAAAGCCATACCAAATTACAATTAATGAAGTAAAAGAAATTCTTACAGACCTAATAACAAGTACGAAAAAACCAATTACTTTAGATATAATTCAAGAGGAGGTAGCAAAGTATTTTGAAATTGGTAAAAATCAGATAAAAGAACCAACCAGAAAAAAAGAGATTGCCTTCCCACGCCAGATAGCTATGTATCTATCTGCTAAACTGATACCACATATCTCACTTCTTGAAATTGCAAATCATTATAACAAAAAAGACCATACTACAATAATTCATGCAAAAAAAATTATCTCAAATAAAATTGTCAGTGACCCAAATCTTAAATCAAAAATAAATAAAATAATTGAAAATATTTCCGAAGGCTCTCCGCCAAAGGCGGATCTGCCTTGGGCATGATGCCTTTGGCATGAAATGAATAAAATATCTCTCCTGTCTTTTATAGTTTTTAAAAATTTATTTATTGACTTATTCACAAATCTATTCACATAACCTGTTAATTCCTGTGAATAATCAACAGTTTTTAATGCTTATATGAAACAAATATTTCTTATTGTGAATAAAAACAATGTATCAACAAAACTATCCACTTAAAAAAATGGATAACTTATCTATTATCAATAAATTTTTAGTCTCTTTCCACATATCCACAAAGACTATTATTACTAATAATTTATTAATTAAATAAATACTTAAATAGGTTAGAATGAATATGAATAAAATAAAAATTATTTTTTTAACAATTATATTAACATTATTACTTACTTTATCCTGTTCCCAAAAAAAGAATTTTCTTGGTTTTGAAGAGGAAATAGAAAATAAAATTATTACAGATACACTTTCCAATTCTGTAAGCTTCATAAAATCTTATGTTGATACTACTTCAAATTATCAAGACAATAGTAAACTGATTGTTGGAAAATTTAATGGTGTTGAAGTAAGAAGTTTACTCAAATTTAAGAACTTGCCAGATACGAGCTGGATTGATACAGTCAATATAAACTCATGTGAAATAGTGATAAAAAAGAAACTCTTATTTGATACAAATTTTGATGTAAGTGTTTATAATATTACCTTAGATTGGAATGAAAATTCTGTAAAATCTGATAGTTTATGGGATGGCTATTCTAATCAATTAACTGAATTTAATACTTCACAAGATACAATAACTTTCAATATTGAAACAGATACTTTAAAAAATTGGATAGAGTCAGATTCAACAAACTTTGGTATAATGCTTAAATGTGATGGAAATTTGGAAAATAATTTTGTTGAATTCTATTCCTCTGAAACCAGTGATTATCCGTATTTAAAAATTAGCTATACTGATTCATCTGGTACCGATACAACAAAAACATATACTGTTTCCGAAGATACTTTTATTGGTTATGATGAAAATATTTATTATACTGAAATTCTAAATTTTCCGATAATCCGGAATCTATATCCGACAAGAACTATTTTTAGTTTTTGCATGGACTCCTTAATAAATTTATTAGAAGATACATCGGACTCTTCAAAAATTACAATAAACAAAGCAGAAATAATTTTTGATTCTACTATGATAGATTCATCATTTATTTCGGATTCCAAGTTATCATTATATGCATATTATATTTCTGATACTACAAATATTGATTATGAATATATTTCTGGATGTCAAAAAACAGAATTTCATTCAGGTGATGATTTGCTAAAAATAAATATTACCGGAATTATTCAAGGATATACAAGAGGAGAATTGGAAAATAACCAATTTTTGATAAAATCAACCACTGAAAATAAAGATTTTTCGTATCTAAAATTTTGTGAAGATATAAAGCCACTAATGAAGATAACATATACAAAACCAATTTTATCTGAATAATCTGCCTTTGGCATGAGAGGATTAAAAGTGAAGAAATTAATATTTGTGCTGATATTACTTTTTATATCAACCATATGTTCATCAAGTTCTATTTTTTCATCAAAAGGATTTGTAGAAGAAAATTTTGGTTTAGATAATTATTCTAAAGGGATGGGACAGACAGGCATTTGTTCTATATTTAGAAAGAATTTTTCAATCTGCAATCCTGCATTAAATGGAACAGTGTCAAAAGCTAACTTTTCCTCAAATTTGATTTTTGGGTATAACTATTTTTCCGCCAAAGATGGTAAATACAAAGACAAAATTTCTAATTTTCCATTTATAAAAATTATTATTCCTGTTAATAAAACTACATTTTTGGGATTTAATTTTCTCTCAAAATATCAATTAGGATTAGAAACAAGTAAGGATACTACAATTCAGGATATTGGTAATATATCTACAGAGCAAAATATGATAGGTTCAATAAATCAGATAGGGATATCATTCTCAAAGAAAATAAAATTTCTGAGCAACTCGGGGATTTTGATTGGTGTAAATTTAAATTACAATTTTGGCAATGAAAATAACGAAATATCTATTGAATTTGATGAAAGTGGATTTGAAGACTATCTTGAAAGTATTGAAAAAAAATATGACTGTGCAAATTTTTCTTTGGGTCTTGCGATTCCTCTTTCCAAATTCTCTTTTGCTGGTTATTATGAAAGTACATTAAATATGAATTCAAATAGAAAACATACTATTCAATATGAGCCTGATTCTGATTTTGATTTTATTGAAGTAAGTAAGGAAAAAGTAAAATTTCCATCCCAAATTGGTTTGGGAATGGGTATTAAAATTACTGACTTTTTATATGCAGAAACCAATTACAGACATTCTTTTTGGAAAAATTCTACCTATTCAGGAATGGATGACAGAGATAGTAAATTCGTTTCGTTAGGAATATCATATCTTCCTTATAAAAAATTATTCTGGAAACTTCCTATAAGATTAGGAGTATATTATAAGCAGTTACCCTGTAAAAATAATGATAATTTTATAAATGAAAAAGCCTTAACATTAGGTTTTGATGTTCCTTTGAAAGTAAAAAATAAAGGAAAGGTAAGTCTTGCATTAATCTGGGGATATAGAGGGAATGTTTCAAAAAGTTATTATCAGGATGAGTTTATAAGGTTATCAATCGGTTTTTCTTCTGTGGATTTGTGGAGAAATCCAAAAAAATTAAGAAAAGATAAAAAAATTCCCAAGATGGACTCTAAATATAAAGCCCCGGATTAATCGGTAATTGGGATTATCTTTTTAATATTCAGTCACAAAGGTATAAAATAATAATATCTTTTCATTACAATAAAAATTCTTAGTGACTTTGTGGCTAAAAAGTTTGTATAAAATGAAAGAAAATTGGATTATCAATTCTTATCAAGACGAGGATATTGAAAAATCAATACTGCTTGGCAGAGGTATTGTTAATTATAAAAAATTTCTTTTTCCAACTCTTGATAAACTTAATAATCCTTTTTTGCTTGCTGATGGAGAGAAGGCTGCGAAAAGAATAATATCTGCTGTAGAGAAAAAAGAAAAGATATTCATATTTGGTCACGACGATGTGGACGGAGTAACAGGCACAGTTTTATTATATAAATTTCTTACCAAACTTGGTTCAGGAAACCATTTTTATTATATTCCAAACAGAGAGTATGAAAAGTATGGAATTCAGAAGAATTTCAAAGATAAAGTGTTAAAAGATGAAGCCAAATTAGTCATAACCGTTGATATTGGAATTAATGATATTGAAGCAATAGATTTCTTTAACAAACATAATATTGATACGATAGTTTTAGACCATCATATAATCTTTCGTGAATTACCTAATGCTATTGCAGTGGTTAATCCCCAAAGAGAAGATTATCCGAAGGGATCTCCGCCAGAGGCGGATCTGTCCTCTGGCATGATGCCTCGGCATGATAATTTTCCTTTTAATATGTTAGCTGGAGTTGGAGTTGTGTATAATATTGTAAAAATCATTGAGAAGTTAAAAGGTTTATCATTTGATTATTTATATCCCATTTTAGCTGGAATCGGAACTATTGCTGATAGAATGCCATTGATTGATGACAACAGAATATTTGCATCCGTCAGTACCCGATTTATCCCCGATGCATCGGGGTCTCGGAGCTGGCGGATTGAGAATATTGAGAAATCAAAGAATCTCTTTATAGAATATTTTACTGAATTAAACAGAAATTTATCAGAGGCTCAGATTTTTAACAAACTAATTAAATTAATTACAGCCGGGAGAGAGAAAAATGGCAATCATTTAGGAGTAGAAATTCTTTTAGCTAATTGTTTGTCTGAAGTTAAAGAAAAATATAATATCTTGCAAAGAAGATTAGAAAAAAATAATGAAGAAGCCAAAGCAGTAATAAAATTTATTGATGAAAGGTTTAATAATCAGGCTTATAAACAGATATTCATATTCATTTATTATGATAAAAATAATAAAATTCCGATTAGATTTATTGGTCTAACCGCTTCATACATTGCAGATAAATACAGAATACCTTCATTAGTTCTCACAACCAGAGATAATAATACTCTATCTGCAGAATCTCGCGGACCAGAGGAATTTGACTGGATTAGAAGCTTTAATAAGATTAAAGATTATTTGATTCAATATGGTGGGCATAAAAGGGCTGCTGGATTTACATGCTATGCCAGTGAATTTGAAAATATTGAAAGGGAATTAAAAAAGATTGCTCGCGAGAATTTAATTACTACCCCTAACACAGAATATCTCAATCATAAGATATACATTGACTATCAATTGCAGAAAGAAAATTTTAATATAAAATTCTTGCAAAAGATATTTAATAATTTTGCTCCTTTTGGCGAGAAGAACAATCCGCCGATTTTTTTGATTAATAATGTTTCTCAAATGGAATTAGAAAGATGCAATATTGAAAATATTCCATCTGTAAGTGACAGAAAGAAACTTAATATTTTGGTTTCTTTTACAGATAGTATTCAGAACCCGATAAATATAATAGATTATGAAGAAGTTAATTAGAATTTGTCCACAAAGTCATTGTTAGTCGTAAGGAGCTTGCGACGACGACTCGAAGACAGCTTTAATATGCCCTTTACCTCGACTCGTCGTTCCTTGCGAGTCGAAAAAACCTACTTTACGGACAGACACTAATTAAATACTAATAATTTTCAGGAGAATAAATATGTTTTGGAATTATTTAATGAATTGGATGACAAATGATGTTGCTATTGATTTAGGAACAGCCAACACTTTGGTATATGTTAAAGGGCACGGGATAGTTGTAGATGAGCCTTCGGTTGTAGCAATAGAGGCAGAGACAAAGAAGATTATTGCAGTTGGTAAGAAAGCCAAAGAAATGCTTGGCAAGACACCGGAAGAAATAAGAGCAATAAAGCCAATGAAAGACGGAGTTATTGCCGATTTTGAAATTACAGAGGCTATGCTAAGGGATTTGATATTGCGGTCTCAACAGAAAAAATTTTTGATTCGTCCCCGAGTAATTGTTGCTGTTCCTTCAGGAATAACGGAAGTTGAAAAAAGAGCTGTTAAAGAATCTGCCGAACACTCTGGGGCAAGAAAAGTATACTTGGTGTCTGAGCCTTTAGCTGCAGCTATTGGTGTAAACCTGCCAGTTCATGAACCTTGTGGTAATATGATTATTGATATTGGCGGTGGGACAACAGAGATTGCAGTTATATCATTGTCCCATATTGTTGACCATATTTCTATCAGGATTGGTGGAGATGAGATGGATGAGGCAATAGTTAATTTCTTGCGGAAAAAACATAACCTTTTTATTGGCGAATCAACCGCAGAAAAGATTAAAATAAAAATAGGCTCAGCATATCCACTTAAAAATGAATTAACAATGGAAGTGCGCGGAAGAGACCTTGTAAGCGGTTTTCCTGTATCTATGAAAATATCTTCTGAAGAGATTCGTGAGGCAATATCTGAAACAATATCAAAGATTGTTGATGCGGTGAAAAGACTCTTTGAGCAAACAGCGCCGGAACTATCTGCTGATATTGCTGATAGGGGAGTTGTTTTAACGGGTGGTGCAGCACAGCTAAAAGGTCTTGATCAGAAAATTAGAGAAACCATTGATTTACCTGTTACACTTGTAGAAAGCCCTTTAACAAGTGTTGTGATGGGTAGCGGTAAAATTTTAGATAATTTAGAAGAGTATCAAAAGGTGCTAATATCGAATGTCTAACTATTCAATCGTGTTTAGTTTTATAGAATTTTTTAAAACTGCATCTGAAAAAATTGACAAAAAATAATATATTCATTTTTTACGGAAAAAACACTAAAAGGAGTATCAAATGAAAAAAATATTTTTAGGACTTTTAATAATTACATTATTTTCAATTGGAAGCTTACTCGCAATCCCAGCTGATTCAGAATTAGCAACTCAAGTTGCAAATATGCATCTAATAGTTAACAATAAAGACAATTTTCAAATTGTTAATCTGTTTGAATTAAAAGATGATGATGGTAAAATTTTATCCTATGTATTCAATCTAAACCCCAGTGGTTATATTGCTATCTCAACTGATACAGACATTACACCTGTTATTACTTATTCATTCCGTAATGATTTTGTTGCTGAGGACATTCCACAAAATATTGGATACCAGATGTTGAAAAGGGATATGCAACTACGATTGGAAGCTATTCCATTAACTTCTGAAGAAATTAAAAGTAAAAATAATCTATCCTGGACAAATTACGAGAAAGAGAACATCAATTTCTTCAAAGGTAAGGGGCGTGATGTATGGCCTTCACCGGGAACCACTCCCACAGGTGGATGGATAGAAACCCAGTGGAATCAAAATCCTTCGCCATATTGGAATTACTGCCCTTTGGATCCGGAGCATGGAGGAAGATGCGTAGTCGGTTGTGTTGCAACAGCTATGGCGCAGATAGTTAATTATCACAGATATATTAATGAAGTTTCTTTTGATGATAATGATGACTATACATCCACATATACTTATCCAAATATCCATATTGATGATGATTGGAGTATTTACGATTTTCCTCCATTTGATACATTGAATACCTATTTAGATGATTTAAGAGCTTGCTATATGACAAATGATGATATAACGAATGATATGATAGCAGCCTTATCATTTGCATGTGGTGTTGCTACTCATATGCAATATTCAGCCAATGGTTCAGGCACACAATTAGCAGAAATAGAAACCGCCCTTTTGAACAAATTCGGATATGATTCAGCGACATTTTATTCGTGGAATCCCTACACTTTTCTTACTAATCTTGCGAATGAAATGAAGGCAGCTCGTCCAGCTGCCTTGGGGATCTCAGGTGGAGGGGGTGCTGGGCATGCGATTGATTGTGATGGATATGATAGTAGTGGCGATAATCTTTTTCATTTAAATTATGGATGGGGCACAACTAATATTGGCTGGTATTCATTACCAAGCGGAATGCCCAGTGGTTATAATGTGGTTAATAATGCTGTAATGAATATTGAAGGTGGTGAACTGCCATTCCTTGAAATTGATTCTTATTTCGTTGCTGAATTAACAGGTGACTTTGACGGTAATGTTAATCCAGGTGAATCAATTGCTCTTCGAATAAGACTCTCTAATAGAGAAAGCTTTGCAACTGCTACTGATATAGTAGGTATCTTACATTGCGATGATCCTCGTACTACTATTACTGACTCAATCGGAACATGGAATGATATTGCAACAGGTTCCTCAGGAGTTAATTTGCTAGACCCATTTGTTATAGATTTTGACGATGAAATCGGAGTTTGTACAATTGATTTTACATTACAGGTGACCAGTAATATTGACTATGATGTATATCTTGATTTTAGTATTGATGTGGTAATGGATCAGGTAGGTTGGCCTATTGAATTAATCAATGGTGTTTCAGGAGGTCCTGCCCTAGTGGATATTAACAACAACGGAGAGACGGATGTAATATTTGGCGATAAAAACGGTAATGTTCATTGTTGTGATAATTCCGGAAATGAATTCACCGGTTTCCCATTTAATACAGGTAATCAAATATATGGCTCTGTAGCCATTGCAGACATCAACGGTGATGGTGAGCTCAACATTGTAGTTGGTTCAAGAAGTAACGATATTAATGTGCTAAAGCCTAATGGTGATGAATTATTTTCTTTTACTACTCCTGGAGATATCTTATGCACGCCAGTTGTCTCAGATATTGATAACAACGGAAGTTGTGAAATCATTTTCCAAACTGCATCTAAAGACCTTTATGTAATTGATTCCTCAGGAGTTAATTATCCAAACTTTCCGATTACACTTCCCAGTGCTATGTACATGAATGTGGGGGTCGCTGTTGCTGATATTAATGGTGATAATTTAAAGGAAATTCTCGTCGGTTGCTGTGATGGTAAAGTATATTGCATAAATACAAGCGCTGATACAATATGGGCAGCAGAAACTTCTGGAGCAATTCATGCTGCTCCAACTATTGTCAAATTTCAAGATGACTATAAAATTGTTGCAGGAACATCTACTGGCAAAGTGTGTATAGTTTCTTCAGGGGGGGGTGTGGAAAATGAAATCACTCTTTCTGGAGAGATAAGGACTTCACCTATTATAGTAAATTTGGATAATAGCGATATAACAGGTTTTGATGATTTAGAAATTGTTGTTGGAACTATGACTGGAAAACTATATGTTGTAGATTGGGCAGGTAATATCCTTTCTGGATTTCCATATAATACTGGGTCTGGAATTGAATCTACTCCAGTTATTGCGGATATTGATGATGATGGATTGTTTGATATAATTTTTGGCTGTAGTAATAAAAAGCTATATGCGATTGATGCAAATGGTAATCCTATATCCGATTTCCCGATTGACTGTGGCTACGAAATAAAATCTCCTTCTGCAATTGCAGATATTGATGAAGATGGAGATTATGAAATTGCATTTGGCACAATTAATGGACTTTGGATAATTGATTATAAGTCTGCATACAGTGATTCATCTATTATGTGGCCTATGTATCGGTATAATTTAGCAAGAACTGGATTTGTTGATTGGACACAGCCACCAGGAATTGATAATAGCTATAGTCAATATAGATATTTTATTGAACAGAACTTTCCCAATCCGATAAAAACCTCCACAACAATTTCTTTTAGCTTAGCCACGAACAAACACGAACAAGCACGAATAAAAATTTATAATGTGAAAGGACAACTGGTAAGCAAGTGCGAGGTGGAAAGGGCGAAATGTGGGGTTAATGAACTTACATGGAATGGCAGAGATTCAAATGGTAACAAGGCAGCAAATGGCATATATTTCTATCGTCTTGAAACGGATAATTATAAATCCGAGATTAAAAAGATGATTTTATTGAGGTAGAAATACAAAAGTAATTGGTAAATTTGAGACCCTCAATCCATCCCGATGTATCAGGGATTAGTCGGGTCTGGCGGATTGAGGGTCTCTTTTTTACTTGGGTTTTTGATTAACTACTTAGGTAATTTAGGTAAAGCCAGGTCTGGCTTTTTTCCAAAATCCGGTTTAAGTGGTGGATTCTCTTTCAACAATTTTTCCACTTCTTCAATTGCTCTTTTTAGTTGAGGGTCTTTGTTTTCTACATAATCCTTGGGAGTAATATCAACCTCAATATCCGGGTCAGTGCCGTAATTTTCTACTCCCCAACCTACATCCTTAAACCAGAAGGAATATTCAGGCTGTGTGGTTAATCCGCCGTCCATTAAACTGTAATTTGCACTAATACCTATTACTCCACCCCAGGTGCGTTTGCCAAGCAATGGACCTATCTTCATCAATTTAAAGCTATGGCTGAAAATATCACCATCAGACCCAGCATCTTCATTAGTTAATGCTGCAATAGGTCCTGGAACTGATTCCGCAGGATATGGTTCTGGTTTACCCCATCTCGGCACATCATAACCAATCCTCTTTCTTGCCAATTTTTCCAAAAGCAAGCAGGATACATGACCGCCACTGTTGAATCTGACATCCACAATCAATCCCTCGTGATTAAACTCGCTTAGATAGTAACGATGAAACTCAGCAAATCCGGGAGCCATCATATCGGGAATATGAACATAGCCGATGCGTCCATTCGTTTTCTCATGCACAAATTTTTTATTATTTTCTACCCATTCGCGATATCTTAGTGGAGTTTCGGTCTTTAATGCCTTTACACAGCAAGATTTGATTTTTCCAGTTTTACCATCTTCAATACGAACAAAAACTTCACTGCCCGCTTGATTCAACAATACCTGAAAAGGCGGATGATTTTTATCCAATTTTTCTCCATTAATACTAAGTAGATAATCTCCCTCATTTACTAACAAACCGGGTTGATTAAGAGGAGAGTCCTTATCCTCATCCCATGGGTCACCGTGAACAATGTGAGAGATGCGATATTTTTGCTTTTCTGCATCATATACAAAATCAGCACCTAAAAAGCCAATTTTATACTGAGGTGGCATTTTATAATCACCACCGAATTCATAAGAATGGGAAGTGCCTAATTCTCCTTGCATCTCCCATATCAAATCTGAGAACTCTGCGCGGGTTCCAATTTTATCAAGGAGAGGAAGATATCTTTTATAAACCTTCTGCCAATCTATATTAGACATATTTTTATTCCAGAAATGTTCTCGTTGTAATCTCCATGCTTCTCTATACATCTGGCGCCATTCACCTTCTAAATCAACCTTGACTTTTATTCTGGAGGGCTCTATCCAACCGCTCTCTTTGCCTGGTTTTGTCATCACCTTCATTTTATCATCTAATTTTTTATCAGCATCAATAATCCTAAGTTTATTTCCTGCTCTGTAAACCAGTTTCTTACCATTTTGTGCAACTTTGAAATTGGAAATTCCTTCTATTATCGTCTCTTCTTTCTGATTTGTAAAATCGTACATTTTGATTGACCCATTAGCCGGGAGTTCTGTAGGTGGCCATTCCATATTCAAACTGCCTTCTACCGGGAATAGTGAAAACAACACTTTATCTTTTATTGCGGATATCTGGCGATATATTCCTTCTTCAACAGGGAAAGGAATAATACGGTTTGTAATATTCTCCAAATCAATTTTAACTTTTATCTCTTTCTTCTTATCTTTGGATTTTTCATCCTCACTCTTTTCCTCTTTAACTTCCAAATCCGGAACTTTTTTGAATGGATTTTTTAATTCTTTATCAAGCGTTATAAGATAAGGGCGAACTCCTTTTGGAAAGCTCAATTCAAACTGCATTTTATCATAAACAGGGTCAAATTTTCTCGCGGATAGGAAGTATAGATATTTTCCCTCAGGGTCAAAAGTAGGTGCCCAATCTCCTAAAACAGGGTTTGTTATTTCGTATGTTTTTTTATCTGCAATGTTTCCTAACTTAATACAACACATCTCTTCAGATTTCCAGAAACGATAAGCAATCCATTTACCATCAGGAGACCAGGTAAGATAATCAATTGGTCTATGTTCACTCTTGTCAAATTTAACTACATCTTTACTTTTCAAGTCAGCAAAGAAAAGTTCCATGCGGTTGTTGGAGAAAACCGCTTTATCATCCTTTGGAGAAACAGCCAGGGCAACAATCTGTCCGACATTTCCACCAGAGGTGCCCGCCTGCCAGAGCAAAGCGGTGGGCAGGGATCCTTCGGATATATCATTAAATTTGATTAGTTTTTTTTCTTCAGTTGCCCAATGAATTTCAATATGCTCCTCACCACCCTCATCAGAGACCAGAGCAATCCGTTTTCCATCAGATAGCCACTTACCAAACTTATACCTTGCATCAGATGAGTTGCCGTTTTGAATAACAGGTCCTTCCCAGTTTGCCATATTGAAAATTTTACCCCGAACATTCAAAGTTAAATGCGCAGATTGAGGATGAATTTCATAACCTTGCAAATACTTATCAGCATTAACAAATTTTGCTTTGGTCTGGGAGCGTGAACTGAAGTATTTGATATCTATCTTTTTGCTGGTTTGGTTCTTTATATCATAAATATACAAATCTCCACCGCAGTGATAGACAATGGATTTCCCATCAGTGCTGGCATTTCTTGCATAAAATTCTGAATGATGAGTATGCCTTTGAATATCCTGTCCATCAAGATTAGCAGAATAAATGTTGCCGATGCCTTCGTGGTCAGAGATGAAGTAGATTCTATCATCTATCCACATTGGACTGCCAATGTTAGTATTCAATTTCAGATAAGGCGTGAAATTGCCAGTTTCATTTACATCAATCCAGAGTTTGCCAGCTGTGCCTCCGCGATATCTTTTCCATCTTGCTGGGTCAGTTGTATGTCTGCCAATGATAACACCTTGCTTCCTGGCATAGGAGATATCCATTGCAGCGCCAACAAGGACTTTTTCTATCAAATCGCCAGCCAATGATACCTTGTAGATGTAAAATAATCTTCTGAACGGCTGACCATAATTGCTGGCAAATAGAACATATTTTCCATCCCGAGTCCATCCAACAACAAAGGAATAGGAGCCCAAAAAGGTTAACCGTTTGGATGTACCTCCTTCTGATGGGATAATGTAGATTTCAGAATGACCTTCTTCTGTGCTTGAGAAAGCGAGCCATTTCCCATCAGGTGAAAATCTTGGATAGTATGCAATTCCTGGAGTTGCAGTAATCTGCCTTGCAATGCCACCTTTTGAAGAAACTATCCACAATTCATTTTCACTTGTAAAAACCACACTGTCATTATAAACAGTGGGAAATCGGTAATAACCTTGATTTTGCATTTTTTCCTCCTATGAATTTTTCAACACAAAGACCACAAAATCCACAAAGATTTCTATAATTATAATAATATAGAGGTTCTTCGGTAAAAATAATGGGAAATAAGGAAATAAGGATATAGATGTTGTATTTCCTTATTACCTTATATCCTTATACCTTTATACCCTTATACTTCATATTATAAATTTTGTTTCCATTAAAAATACCGAAGAGCCAATATAGAACTTAATCTTGAGTATTTTTTATATTCATATTGTGGTTAATTTATTTTAATAAAATCATTTTTTTGACTGCAGATTGATAATCTTTAGTAATTAATTTAAAGAGATATATTCCACTGGGTAATTGTTTTCCATTTTCATCTTTTCCATCCCAGACAACCTCAATATTTTTACCTTTTATCCCCAATTTAATTGGGGATTGCCTTTTGAATTGTTTCACCAATTGTCCTTTTATGTTATAAATTTTTATCTGTGGTAATCCGCGTAAATCAGTGGCTAAATTAAACGAAATCGTGGTTGAAGTGCTGAATGGATTAGGATACGCAGTCAATCCGTATTCATCAAAAGTTACTTCATCACCCACAGAACTTCCTCCCCAGATTAAGTCAGCAAATTCCGGATGGTCAATGAATGGGTTGCGGTTATGCTGCCAATTTTCATAAATTTTTTCGTTTCTGCTTTGTTCCCAAACATCAACCGAATCCTGAACATGCCATTGTAATAAGGTTGTAAGTTTTGCATGATAAGGTTCATTATCTGGAGAGGAAGGAATATAGTCAACCATTTCTAAATCTGGCTCACCATCATCTCCTTCGTAACGAACAGCCATATAAAATATCATTCTTGCAACATCTCCCTTTACTTCATCTCGTGGTTCCCATGAATCATCATCAACATAACATCCAGTTGGCCCATCACCATCAATGTATTCTATACCACCATTATCAAAATCTAAATTTCCTCTTCTTGAATTCACTGTAACATCAGTAGTTCTGATATGGTGAACATCTGTCCCAGGACCTGGAGATGTTCCAAAGTCTCCATGCGACTTTGCCCAAACATGCTCACGATTCCAGTCTGAAACACCACCTCCATTTGCATATTTGGATATTGACCAACCAGTATATAAAAGTACGACATTTTCTGTATTATTAGGGTCTTCATCAGTATTTCTTAAAATTTCCCACAAATTATCATAAGAATATTCTGTATGGTTTTTAATAATATCGTGAAGTGCTGTTTTTAGTGCTTCACCACTCAATCCCTCTGTGCCATCATAATAACCCGCATAGAGATAAGACACACATATAATAATTAGCAGGTTTATCAGGATTACTTTTAATTTTGCTTTCATAAATATAAATAAAATAGCCTTGCACAATATAGCACAAGGCTATTTTGCTTCAATTTTTATAATTTAATAAAACAAAGCAGACCTTAAGTCAAGCCCTATCGGACTTAACTCAAGGTCACAAGGTCACATGCAACAATGTTTTACAAAGTTACTTTATCAAAATCATCTTTTTAGTTAATGATTTTTCGTCACTAGTTAATTTGTAGAAATAGATTCCATCGGAAAGTGACTTACCATTTTTTTCAGTTCCATCCCAAATGATTGAAGATTGACGATTTGTAATTGGAAATTGTTTTACTAATTGTCCTTTAATGTTATAGATTTCTATCTTTGTGTTCTTTGAGGGCTTTGTGTTGAAAAAGGATATGGCAGTTGAAGCACTAAATGGATTTGGATAGTTCTGATAGAGGACAAACGAATTAGCAGGATGCGGATAATCGTCTACATCCAGTAAATCCTCAACTGACCTTGGGTTAATTCTGTAATAATTCTCATAGGTATTCCAATCAACCACTCCTTTGATATCAATCGGTTCTCCCGAAGCAATTGCATCATCTAATACTGGACCAATATTTTCATATTGATAATCAACCTCATCGCCGATAACAAAAGTTGTTACCCAACTATCGTCTGAGCCGATATACAGGTCATCTTTATTAACAGGGGATGCAGCAACTAATACATTGTTGATAACTACGAGTTGTCCTTCCCATTGTTCCGCTGGATTTGTATTTGCTGCAATAGTATTACCAATATCAGAACCAGAAATATCTGCTGGAGAATATGGAAGATTTCCAGTAGATATTGTTGAGATAAGGATAGGATCTTTTAGCTCGGTGAGATTATTATATTCATCTCTTTTTGCTACAAAAAGAATTTCATCACCAACTGCTACCCAAGCATCAAAATCATAATCATAAATTAATACACCATTATACGGTCCGTAAGCATCACTTACCCAGACATTATTGAATTCATCATTAGCAGAGACAATTCCCTGGAAAGTAGCAAATTCTCCATTTACAATATGACCATCAGGATTGAGAGTATTTGTTAAAGCGATTGGTGTAATGCCTGCATAGAAATCAAAGTCTGTGTCATTCTCTGCATCATAGATATTATCAAGTGTGATATCCCCTATCATATCTTCTGAAGCTCCTGTAAGATGAACAAGTTTGGGGTCAGCTCCATCAATAGTAGCATTAGAAAAAGT
>CAYNOU010000027.1:21617-30426 GCA_964398885.1 uncultured Candidatus Cloacimonadota bacterium
CAGTCCAATTTTCAAACCCAGGATTTGTTACCATATTTTGTGCAATTAAAGTTGCCGAAATGCCTAAAAACATAATTACACTTATGGCAAGAATTGTTAATCTTTTCGCTTTCATCTTTTCCTCCTATGTATTTTTATTATTTTTCCATATTCCTTTTATTAAAAAATTAGGAATTAAATGTCAATTTTTTTATTTTTTTTGATAATTTGGTAAAATTTCACAACATCTTACTAAAACGGCAAGCGGTTAACGGATAGCGCATCGCTAAACGCTTGACGGATTACGATTCGAGCTGCGCAACCGTTCAACGTTTATATAAACCCGATTATAAATCTGATAAAAGGTATCAATAACAATTAGTTCAAAATTAATATGACCTTCTAACAATTTCTTGCTTTGCTCAATCAATAAAATGATTTCTCTTACATCTTTATCAAAAATTTCTCTGATGGCATAAAATTTTTTTAGTTTTTCTTCCTGGTCAATATTAACAACTCTATTTGGATTTTGATGTAAATATAATAAATCGCCAAACCATAACACAAGGAAGTCAAGAATGTCTTTTAATAGCTCTTTATTGCGATTTTGTTTAAAGTTCTCTGAAAAGTTGTAAATTCCTTCCAGATCTTTATTCAAGATAAAATCCACGAAATTTAGAGCCATATTTCGGGTTTCTATTTGTTGTTCTTGAGCCATAAGAATTGCTTTTGCCATATTTCCGTTTGAAATCCTTGCGATGATTTCTGCTTGCATATTTTCTATATTATACCTTTCTTTTAGATGATGTTTAATAATTTCTGTTGTAACAGCATTGAACCTTATTTTCTGGCATCTTGAGATAATCGTTGGCAAAAGAGCTGAAAGTTTTGTAGTAGTTAGAATGATGATAGCATATAATGGTGGCTCTTCAAGAGTTTTCAAAAAAGCATTTGCTGCGGACCTGGTCATCTCATCTGCTTCTGCGATAATAATAATGCGATATTTTCCTTCACCGGGTTTAAAATAAATTTTCCGTTCCAAATTTCGAATGGTATCAATCTGAATGGAAGTAGCTTTTGAAAATTGATAACGAGAGTATGGCGTGGATTTCAATTGTTCAATAAAATTCTGAACCTGAATTTGCTCTTTTTCTTTTTTATATTCTCCTTCGGCAGATGTTTCGAATTTCGGAGTTGGAAAAACAAAATCTACATCAGGATGTGAAAAGTGGTCAATTTTGCGACAGGATGGACAATTATCGCAAGAATCATAATTTTTTTGGTTAGGACAGTTCACAACCTTTGCAAACTCAAAAGCAGTGGTTAGTTTACCGACACCTTCTGGTCCATAGAAAAGATAGCTCTGTGCAGCCTTTCCAGCTGAAATCAATTGCTTAAGACTATTGATAGCCTGTTCTTGGCCTTTTATATTAGAAAGCATATTTTAATTTTATTCGGAGTGCGAAAACGCGTTGCGATGAAATCGCAAGGAACTTTTCGCTACCGTGTTTACGCTGAAAAGTTCGTCTCCCGATAATTCGGGATCCTCGTTTCAGCACTCCTACTTTACTTCTTCCCTTGCTTTAGAGCTTTTTGAATCCTTGCCCATTCATCTCGCAAAGTAACTGTCCGATTGAATACAAGCATTTTATCAGAAGAATCAGGGTCCACACAGAAATAGCCTTTTCTCTCAAACTGGTATCTATTTCCTATACTTGCATTCTTCAGGCTTGGTTCCAATTTACCTTCAGTTAAAATTTCCAGTGATTTTGGATTCAGATAATTTTTGAAATCATCTTTTTTAGATAGGGGATTCTCTACCGTAAAAAGTCTATCATAAAGACGGACTTCGGAATTAACAGCATGAGCAGCCGAGACCCAGTGTAAAGTTGCTTTCACTTTGCGTCCATCCGGCGAATCACCGCCACGAGTTTTAGGGTCGTATGTGCAATGCAATTCAGTCACCTCACCTGTATTTTTATCCTTAACCACCTTTACGCATTTGATAAAATATGCATATCGCAGCCTTACTTCCCGTCCAGGAGCAAGGCGATAAAACTTTTTTGGAGGTTCTTCGCGGAAATCATCTTGTTCAATATACAACACCCGTGAAAATGGGACATTCCGTATTCCCATATCTGGATCTTCGGGATTATTTACAGCATCCAATTCTTCAATCCTGTTTTGTGGATAATTGTCTATTATAACTTTAAGAGGACGGAGAACAGCCATCACTCGTGGAGCTTGCTTATTTAAGTCTTCACGAATGCAGTACTCAAGTAGAGCCAAATCAACTATGCTTTCACTTTTTGCAACTCCAATGCGGTCACAAAAATTTCTGATTGATTCAGGTGTATAGCCACGTCTTCTCAAACCTGTTATAGTTGGCATTCTTGGGTCATCCCATCCTTTGACATAATCACCTTCAACCAATTCCAGAAGTTTTCTCTTACTCATTATAGTATAACTGATATTAAGGCGAGCGAACTCAATCTGCTGAGGATGATAAACTCGTAATTCATCAAGAAACCAATCATATATCTCACGGTTATTTTCAAATTCTAAGGTGCAAAAAGAATGGGTTATCCTTTCTATTGAGTCTTCAAGACAATGAGCAAAATCATACATTGGATAGATACACCACTTATCACCCGTTCTGTGATGAGGAGCATGCCGAATACGACAGATAAGAGGGTCTCGCATCTTCATATTTGGTGATGCCATATCAATCTTTGCCCGTAATACATAAGCACCGTCCTCAAACTCGCCTGTACGCATTCTTTCAAACAGGTCCAAATTCTCTTCAACTGAGCGGTTTCTGTAAGGACTTTCCCTGCCCGGCTGCTTTATAGTGCCCCGATATTCCCGAATTTCTTGCTCACTTAAATTGCATACATAAGCTTTGCCTTCTTTAATTAATTGAACAGCATATTCATACATTTTATCAAAATAATCAGAAGCATAGTATAATCTATCTCCCCAGTCAAATCCAAGCCAATGAATGTCTTCCTGAATTGCTTTGATGTATTCAATGTCTTCTTTTGTTGGGTTGGTGTCATCAAATCGTAGATTGCAAAGCCCTCCATATTCCTCAGCAATACCGAAATCAATACAGATTGCTTTAGCATGGCCAATATGTAGATAACCGTTTGGTTCTGGTGGAAAACGTGTATGAACTCTGCCATTATACTTATTAGTTTTTAAGTCATCCTCAACAATCTGTCTAAGGAAGTCAAGAGAGGATTTTGATTTGTTCACAGTATTTTCAGTGATTTTTTTTGTTTTCTTTTTGTCTATACTGTGTTTTCTGTCTGATGATTTCATAAACCAATTTCCTTTAATTAAATCTTAATTAGATTTTGTAGCCGTTTTATTACTTCATCTTTGCCTAAAATATCTAAAATTGCTGGTAAATCTGGACCATGACATTTCCCGAATAAAGCAAGACGAAGCGGAAAATAAAAATTTTTTCCCTTTATTTCTAACTCTTCTATTGCTTTCTTTATCAATGAATTTATTTCATCATTTGGCCAACTATCCCGTGTTTTCAATTTATCAATAAAATATAAATAAATTCGTTGTGAGTTTCTCTCTTTAATAAGTGCTTTATCTTCATCATTGAATTTAATGTCTTCATAAAACATTTTTGAATGCTCAATAATTTCTTTAAGATATGAAATCCGTTTTCTCCCATTTTGAATTACTTTTTGATATTTTTCATTATCACTGATATCAATTTTAGCTTCTTTAAAAAAGGGTTTTGTTTTTTCTGCAATATAATTAATATCAAGATTTCTTATGTACCAGCCATTCATCCAATTAAGTTTTTCAATATCAAAAACTGCTCCTGACTTGTTAATTCTTCTTAGAGAAAATTTTTTTTCTAATTCTTTTAAGGAATAAATCTCTCTATCATCAGCAGAATGCCAGCCGAGCAAAGCAATAAAATTAATCAATGCTTCTGGCAGATAGCCTTTTTCAAGATAACTTTCTACCGCTACATCTCCCTGTCGTTTACTCAATTTACTTCTATCTGGATTTAGCAAGAGAGGAAGATGAACAAGTTCTGGTATTTTCCATCCAAAGGATTGATATAAAAAGATATGTTTGGGTACACTGGAGAGCCATTCCTCTCCGCGAATTATGTGTGTAATTTTCATCAGATGGTCATCAACGACATTTGCAAGATGATAAGTAGGAAATCCATCTGACTTAATCAATATCTGGTCATCAACAAGTGAATTATCCACTTCAACCCGACCATGAATTTTATCATAGAAGACAGTAGTTCCCTCTTTTGGAAATTTTGATCTGATTACAGATGGAATTTTTTTCTTCAGTTTTTCTTTAACTTCTTCTTTGGAAAGGTTTCTACATTTTCCATCATACATTGGGTCTAATTTGCGTTTTCTTTGTTCTTCACGCAAATTTTTTAGTCTTTGTTCTGAGCAAAAGCAGTAATAAGCATTGCCGGAATTCAGTAGTATTTGAGCATACTTTTTGTAAATATCTATCCGTTTAGATTGAACATAAGGACTGTAAGAACCCCCAATATCAGGACCTTCATCATAAGCAAGTCCGATTGCTTTTAAGGTGGATATTAATTTTTCCAAAGCACCGGGAACATATCTTTTGCGGTCAGTATCCTCAATGCGAAGGATAAATTTTCCGTTATTTTTTCTTGCAAAAAGATAATTAAAAAGTGCTGTTCTTAGTCCGCCAACATGAAGAAACCCTGTTGGGCTGGGTGCAAAGCGAACTCTGAGCTCTTTATTATTTTTATAATTCATTATTATACTAAACTTATTTAAAAATTTCTTAAAAATTTTTTATATTCATAATTTTTGGGTATTATTTGTCAAGTTAGATTAATTATAAATAATTTTTTCTCCTTGAATTTTTCAAAAAATAATAAATTTTATTCAAAATAATTTGACTAAAAAATATTACAACATTTTTTTGGTAGTAAATAAATAAGGTTTATTTTGAAAGGCGGAATATTATGAAAAAAAAGCATTTACCTCTATTTTTACTTCTCTTTATTTTTTCAAGTGTATTTTTGGTCAGTGCAAATAATGCTCATGCAATAGCAATAACATATACAGATAGCTGGGGAAATTCTGGCTATAATTTAGATAGTGCAAATGAATCTGGTGTTGAAATAACTTTTTCAATCACAGAATTCTTTTTAGAGGACAGAGAAATTAATGGGCAGATTATGCAAACTTTGCATCTTTCAGGAGTCTTTCTTCCCAACGATGCAGGTGCTCCTGATTTGCCTTGTATAGGACGCTATATTGCAATTCCACAAGGAGCATCAGCCAATGTTCAAATCATTGCCTTACGCACGGAAACATTCCAGGATATAGATATGGCACCAGCATATCGTATCCCTCTTGAAACTGAAACAGGACCACTTGAGTACAGTAAAAATTTAGAAATATACTCAAAAGATGCTTTCTATCCTGAAAATCCTGTGATAATTTCTGAGCCTATGCAAATTCGTGGCATTGATGCTGTAATACTTGGCATTACACCATTTCAGTATAATCCCGTAACAAAAGAATTGGTTGTTTATCGTGATTTGAAAGTTGATGTTGGCTTTAATAGTGGAAATGGACATTTTGGTGAAGACAGACTACGCAGTCGCTGGTGGGATCCAATATTAAATGATGTGTTGCTTAACTATGCTTCTCTACCCAAAATAGATTACAATTATTCCTCAAAATCTCGTGATGGCTTTGAATATCTTATTATTACACCTGACGATCCAGATTTCATTGCATGGGCAGATTCTATTAAGGTTTTTCGAACCTTACAAGGCATTCTTACAGGTGTTGTGACAACCACTGAAGTTGGTGGAAACACTACAACAGCAATTGAAAACTATATCAACAATGCATATGCAACCTGGGACCCTGCTCCTGTTGCAGTTCTTCTGTTAGGTGATTACGGAACAACAGGCAGTACAATCGTCTCACCTATTTGGTATGGAGGATATAATCCATGTGCTTCTGACAATATCTATGCTGATATAGATGGAGATGATCTTCCGGAAATAGCTTTTGCCCGCATTACAGCACAAGATGAAGATGATTTATCAACTATGATTGGAAAAGCTTTAAACTATGAACGGACTCCACCAACAAATCCAAATTATTATAATAATCCTATCGCTGCTGGAGGTTGGCAATCAGACCGTTGGTTTATCCTTTGTAGCGATATAATATATGGGTTTTGGGAGAATATTTTAGGTAAATCACCTGTCCGTGAATACGCTGGTTATAGTGGCGGTGCCCCTCCATACTGGTCAACCAATTCAAATACCAGTATAATAGTTAGTTATTTTGGACCCAGTGGTCTCGGTTATATTCCAACTACTCCATCACATCTAACTGACTGGGGCGGAAACGCATATCGTATAAACAATGATATCAATAGTGGTGCTTTTATGATACAGCACAGAGACCATGGTGGAGAAACCGGTTGGAGTGACCCCAGTTATCACAATAGCGACCTCATAGGATTAGATAATGATGATCTCATATTTGTCTTTTCTGTAAATTGTTTAACAGGTAAGTACAATTGGAGCAGTGAATGTTTCGCAGAAGCTTTCCATCGTCATGAAAAAGGAGCACTTGGCATTATTGCAGCATCAGAGGTTTCATTCTCTTTTGTGAATGATACTTATGTTTGGGGAATGTATGATAATATGTGGCCTGATTTTGACCCAGGATATGGAGGAAATGATTTTGATACTAATTTTATTCTTCCGTGTTTTGCTAATGCTTCTGGGAAATATTACCTCCAGGTTTCAAGTTGGCCAAGTAACCCAGGTTCTAAAAATACAGTTTATCATCTGTTTCATCATCATGGAGATGCATTTACTACTGTGTATTCAGAAATGCCACAGGACTTAACTGTAATTCATAACCCTGTTTTATTAAGTGGCGTTGATTTCTTCACTGTAACGGCAAATGAGGAGGCACTTATCTCATTAACTGTGAATGGAGAAATTATTGGTATTGGTGAAGGAACCGGAACGCCTATTAATATTACTATTCCACCACAGTTACCTGGCAATACTATGATAGTAACTATCACCAAGCAGAATTATTACCGCTATTCTGATTCTGTAGAAATTATTCCACCAAGCGGCCCTTATATTGTATACGATTCTCATATTATTAATGATGCATTAGGCAATAATAACAGCGAACCAGACTTTGGTGAAGAGATATTACTGAGTATGACCCTCAAAAATGTTGGCATACAAAATGCATATGATGTGGTTGCAACATTATCAACAGCAGATGATTATATCACTATAACTGATAGTACAGAAAATTTTGGCACAATTCTATCAGGACGAGCAAAAACAAGAATTGATGCATTTGATTTTAATATTGCAGATGACATTCCAGACCAACATATAGTTATGTTTGATTTAGAAATAACAGGAAGCGCAAAAGATACCTGGGAAGCTTCATTTGCCATTGTAGTTAATGCTCCTTATCTGACTATTGGCGACCTAATGATTGATGATTCTGGTGGCAATAATAATGGACGCTTAGATCCTGGAGAAACAGTTCATTTAACAATTCCCACTATGAATAGTGGTCATTCAGACTCTCCGTATGCCACTGGAAACTTATCCTGTAGTAATGAGTATATTACTATTAACACAGGAACATCCGATTTAGGTGTTATTCCTGTAGATTCTACTGAAAGTGCTATGTTTAATATAACAGTAGCTTCCGACACGCCAATCGGTATTACAATACCTCTTGCGTATACTGTGACTGCAGGGAGTTATTCCGCTTCAGAATCCTTTTATGAACCTGTAGGCTTATCTATTGAAGATTTTGAAACAGGAGATTTCTCCAGTTATGATTGGGTGCAAGGAGGTAATGCGAATTGGACGATTGTAACTGAGAATCCTTATGAAGGTGTATATTGTGCCAAATCAGGAACAATTTCTCACAATCAAACTACAGAATTATCAATTAATGTGGATGTTTTTACCAGCACCATTTCTTTTTACCGCAAAGTATCATCAGAAGTAGGTTATGATTATCTAAGATTTTACATAGATGGTGCTCAGCAAGGACAATGGGCAGGGAGTGTTTCCTGGGGTGAAGAGTCTTATACAGTAACATCAGGTAATCACACCTTTAAATGGTCTTATGAAAAGGATGTTGGTGTTAGTAGTGGTAGTGATTGTGCATGGGTAGATTTTATAACTTTTCCACCAATATTGCCACCTGAGCCAGTGTTTTATTTAAATCCCACATCTATTGATTTTGGCGAGGTAACAGTTGGTGATTCTTCCACTGCACAGTTTACAATACATAATTTAGGTGGCGATACATTGAGCGGAACCATTAGAACTCCAAATGGTTATACAGTTGCGGAAGCTGGAACTCAATCTGGTGCCAAGAACCAAATTCCTTATAGCATACCGTTAGTCCAAAGTCAAACCTATGATTTGACTTTTAAGCCAACTGCACCACAGTCATATAATGGTTCTATCCTAATTATTGTATATCCTAATCAACGAGAGTTTCTTACAGTGACAGGGACAGGTATTCTGGTAAGTATTACTGAGTTAGATATATTTGAAAATACAAAATTATTAGGCACTTATCCAAATCCTGCTACTAATTCTACAATCATAAAATATCAACTCAAAGGCAGTTCTAAATCTCAGGATGCAACTATTAAGGTCTATAATATTCAGGGAGAATTAGTTAAAATAATCCAGGGCAAGAATGGTAAAGCTATATTAGATGTATCAGACATTGCAACAGGAATCTATTTCTATCAACTC
>CAYNOU010000028.1:0-18311 GCA_964398885.1 uncultured Candidatus Cloacimonadota bacterium
CCATATCTATTCTGCCATTATATATTCTTGGATTACCTGCAAGGTCCGTTGGTGGCAGGTTTAGACCTGTAGTGTCGGGAGTGCCGGCATCTATGCAGGGAGAACCTTGCTGCAATTGATAGTTATCGTTGAGTGAATCTACAAAAAGAGGAGCTTGATTTATATTACCAGGTCCCCAATAGTATGTGCCATTCCCGTTGGTTTGTATGCCAGATTCTCCATTCTTAATATCAGTGTAAGAGATTTCAGCATAGTTTGGGTCATAGTTATGATAAAAGTATATCTCTTTGTTAGTATTATTCCAAATAATTGAATTCACCAATTCTATGTTCCCATTTTCTCGTAAATAGATGGTATTATTACCATTATTGTCTACGAATGAATTATTTACTGAAGTAGAATAACAATTTGTTCCTAAATATATACCAGCAGTTTCATTTCCAGAATTTTTAATAAGTAAAGTATTAATTAGTATTAATGAAGATTCGTTAATACAAGAAATGCCTGCTGTCCCAATATATGTAGGATCGGCAGAGTTATAAGAAATTATACAATTTATAAAAACAGGGCTACTCTCTACTACTTTTACACCTCCGCCAACACCAGCAGAATTACCTATAATAGTAACATTCTCAAATGTTGGATTGCTATTATCCCTACAAAATAAACCTCCAGCATCTCCTCCTTCCAAAGTGATATTATCTTTGATTGTTACATTTTTAACTATTCCATTAGAATAATAAGTAAATTTTATCCCAGCTCCATATTCTGAACTTCCATGTTGAATTGTTAAATTTTCAAGCCGGATATGTTCATCATAAAAAGCAAAGTTTATTAAGTAAAATATACTATCACCATCTATAATCGAAATTTCCTCAGATTCTCCTATTATTCCTACATAACTGCGAGCATTAAGAGGAAATCTTTCGCCTGTCAATGATGGAGAATATATCCCTTCTACAAGGTGTATATTGTTAGGATTGGTGCTGTCAGATGCAATTTTTAATAAAGCATATGATATGGTTTTTAGTGGATCTTCAATACTCAATCCACTATTTTCATCATCTCCAGTAGGACTTACATATAAATCCTGATTCAATGGAACAATCTTACCATTGAGTATATCAAAACTTACGGGAGTACTATAAAATGTATTAACGAAATCTTGATCTGGATTTTGTACAGTAAAAGTATCCACAACTATTTCTGTAATCTCATTACAATCAAACAAAAAAATATCACTTCCTACACTGGAGTAGTTATGATAAATATTACAACGATTATTTGAATCAAATATTATTGTAGAATTATTACGCAAGCAGAGTCCACCACCAATAAAAATTGCATGATTGTTACAGATAGTGACATTTTTCAAAATAATATTAGATGAGAAGCAGTGTATTCCGGCTCCCCATTTTGCCGTATTATTCATAATAATGCAATCTGATATAGTTGGACTTACATCATCACAATAAATCCCACCACCACAAGTAAAAATATGATGATATATTGTTCCGGTTCCATTAGTTATAGTAAAACCGCATAAAATTGTAGAGCTATCCTCACTACTGTTAAAAGTTACAACACTCCCATTTTGATTACCATCAATTATTGTTGAATCTATATAGGAATTGTTTTGTGTAGTAATATATTTACTTGCAACCGTGATATTCTTGCCATTGAAGTTTATATTCTCGTAATAAGTCCCAGGATAGACTAATACGGTATCTCCATTAACAGCAGCATTTATTCCTTCTTGTATAGTAATGTAATTTCCAGTTCCGGTTGTATCTACGATGATTGTATTTGAGAAAAGTAAAGAGAATGAAAATAATGATAAAATAAAAATAATTGTTAAAAATATATTTTTTTGCATAGTTTATTTCCATTAATTTACTTGGAGTCCTGCTCTCCAGAGCAGGAAAATAGAAATATATTTTTATATCCGACTCTGGAGAGTCGTACTCCATAATTATTTCTTAACGCATAATAACCATTTTCTTCACTGCAGATTTATCACCAGAAGTCAATTTATAGAAATAGATTCCATTTGCCATGAATTTTCCATTTTGGTCTTTACCATTCCATATGACATTTGTAATTGGAGATTTACCATTTATCGCTGATATAATAGTGTTTACTAATTGTCCTTTGATGTTATAAATCTTAATTTCGGACTTATTCACTCCTGATGCTGGTATAAAGGAAATCGTAGTTGAATTTGTTATAGGATTTGGATAATTCTGATAAAGTGTAAATTCTTTTGGAAATTCAATTCCTTCTCCTATGCCTAATCTTACAATAGCATAGCTTTTTGCATCAAGAATAATAGCTTCTTCTACAAAAGCATCTTTCATTTCATTATACACAAAAGCAGGGATGCTTCTTTTTCCACCTTTACCATAAGTTGCCACCTGAAAAGCTAGTTCATTACAATCTTTACTTCCTGTAGAATCGTCATCTTCTATGTATGCGGGGATAAAGACTGGAAAACCTTCTACAACACTGGCACCAATACATTCATCATCAAGGAATACACCTATTTCATCTATATCGTTAAGAGCTTCTGTACTATCTACGAAGATTGGCATGTAATCTAAATCCTCTTCATAGCTAAATACTTCTGTTTGCTGTTTTTTATAAGGCTCTGCTGGTGATTGCCCAAAACCCTGCCAGATAAAGCTACAATCTTCAGAAACACCAACAATGTATAATTTTCCATAGTCAACTGTATATGGTAAATTAACAGTATAATTACGAATATATGCCCAATCATCAGCTTTAATAAAGGTAATCTTACCCAATATTTCAGAAAATGCGACCTGCCATAATTGGCTACCAGGAATGAAATAACCAATCCAGTTTCCATCCCCTAATGGTGGAGGCCAGGGAGCTTTATCAACCTTTGCATATAGATATATTGTAGTGTCAGGTGGTACTTTATAACCATACAAAGAGATAAAATCGGGCTCAAACATCTCTACCTTATAACCATCAACTGTCCGTAAATCACCGATTTCATTTACCCAAACACCAGTCTCATCCTCGTAAAGTTTATAATCTCCATATAGAACTCTTCGCAAACTTCCATTTTGTATAAGCGGTTCAAAGAAATCATAGGCATCAGTCTTATCTGGGTGTAGAATTGGTAATGAGACCCAATTAATACGATTGCTATCAAATCTATAGGTTTCTAAGGTTGCGGTAAATGCTCCCATATCCGCTCGTGTGCCATCCGGGTCATTGTATTGCGGATCAGGGTTACCAGCATTTATACAGGGGCTATTTTGAGATAAGGAGTAATCACCAAAGGATGGATTGACAAATAGAGGGGCAATATCTATACATCCTTCTCCAAACCAGGGCTGTCCTGTTCCATCCTGAATATCTGAATAAGTTACTGTAATTGAACCTTGTATATCTAAATAAATTTCTTGAGGAGTATTATTCCAAAGAATACAGTTTTCTAAAGTCGGGCAGGATTCACACCCACTGCATAATCCTCCACCTGAATCTTCTGCGGTATTATTGTTTATTGTTATGTTATTTATAATTGGATTTGACCCTAAACAGTAAATTCCTGCTCCATCTATAGCAGTATTTCCAATAATTATAAGATTTTTTAAGCTTGGATTCGAACCACTACAGTAAACACCAGCACCTAAGTCGGTTGCAGTATTGTTGTTGATGATAAGATTGGTCAAACTTGGACTGGAAGAAGAAAGGCAAATACCAGCGCCTTTTGGTGAATTTCCGTTCTTTATCGTTAGATTTTCAATAGAAAAATCATTATCATTACGACAATATAAAATACCACTCAATTCTTCTCCATCAAGAATAGTAGAATTAACATCTGTTCCTTGTAATGATACAAAACTTCTACAATATAATGGAAATATCTCTTCGGTTTGAGAAGGAGAATAAGTTCCATTGGCTAAATGTATTGTATGTGGATCTGAACTGTCAGGAATAATTTTTACCAAAGCATAGGAAATTGTCTTTAATGCTTCATTAGCAGTTATGCCGCTATTATTGTCATTACCATAAGGGCTGACATATAAATCTTGATTTACTGGCTCAACCTTACAGTTAAGTATATCAAAAGTAAAGTTCTCTAAAGGATATACAAAATAATCTTTGGGTTCCATTATAGTGAATGTATCTACAACAATATCTATTGTATTGCAATTGATAGCACGAAGTTCACAACCAGTGGAGGCATAATTTAAAAATATACTGCATCTGTTCTCTGCATCAAAATTTGCAGAAGCATTATTCCAAAAAAATATGCCCCCGCCATTATACTGAACATGATTATTTTCAATAATTACATCAGATAAATCAATAATTGATGATTTACAGCATATACCTCCACCACTTCCGGCTGTATTTTCTTTTATAACACAGTTTTTTACAGTAGGATTATTACCATAACAAAAAATACCACCGCCTCTACTTGAGCTTCCGTATGGCATACCACTTCCATTTTTGATTGTGAAACCACTTAAAACAGCAGTACTATCTTCTCCGCTTTCAAAGGTAACTACACTCCCATTCTGGTTACCATCAATTATCGTTGAATCAATGTAAGAATTGTTTTGTGTAGTTATGTAAAGACTGGCAACTGTTATATTTTTACCATTGTAGTTGATATTCTCGTAATAAGTTCCAGGATATACTGATACTGTATCACCATTTGAAGATGCATCTATCCCTTCCTGAATAGTAGTGTAGTCCCCCGTGCCATTTATGTCTACAATAATAACAGTAGGGTCCCGATATGGTTGGATCTCTATCTTTTTAAATATTCTTTTTGGAATTGCATCTTTTCTTACTTTTATCTTATACTCACAGTCATTCCTGATTTTGCCAATAGCATTGTGCCAGCCATCACACGGATCATACCAGAATATGGGTTCAAGTTCAAACAGCACCATTTCAAGTTTATCCTGCTCAATTAAATCTGCAAAAACTACTTCCGGGTTTTCTCCTTCTTCACCTACCCATGGAAAAGATTGAGTATACCATTCATATTCAATTGCAAATAAAGTTGTAAGAAACGAATAAAATAATATTAGCAAAATTACACTTTTATATCTTTTCATTTTATAATAACTTATCATATCAGTAAAATTTATCATCTAAAGTTTTAACGAAGGAGAATCATCTTCTTCGTCACAGAGTTATCTCCATAACTCAATTTATAAAAATAAGCTCCATTTGAAACTTTCTTTCCATTCTCATCTGTCCCATCCCAGATTATATCTGTCTTTACCCAGAAGTTATGTTTTTTTCCATTATATGTTCTTATGAGTTGCCCCCTTGCATTGTAGATTGATAGTTTATAATCTTTTATTCTCTCATAATCTGCTGAGATAAATGTGATGGTTGTTGATGAACTGAATGGATTGGGTTTATTCTGGAAAAGGTATAATTTGTTAATGAATGATGTATCAGGTTCATCTATTCCCTGTCCTTGCCATTCATACGCTCCCATATCTATTATTCCGTTGTATATTCTTGGTTGTCCAGCTAGGTCATAAGGTGGTAAATTTAATCCTGTTGTATCTGGGTTGCCTGCATCTATGCAGGGAGAATTTTCTGTTAATTCGTAACTGAAAGGGTCCCCACCAACGAATAAAGGGTCTTGATCTATGTTGCCTTCCAGCCAGTGAATTGTGCCATTGTTGTTTGTATTGATGCCATTTATACTATCTTCAATATTAGTGTATGAAATGGTAACTGTATCTGGATCTCCGGATGTAGAGAAAAATATTTCATCATCAGAGTAATTCCTTAAAATGCAATTGATTAAAGCAAGATTAGTGTGAGCCAGTTGATTAATTGTGCCGTTTGAACAATCTGAATTGTTACATATTGTACAATTAATTAAAATAGGCCCTTCATCTTGTGAGCCATTATAGAGATGAATTCCACTTGTATGATAATCATTATTGTGAACGATTTTTGTGTTAATTAATATTGGATTGGAATGTCCAATACATCCCATGGCTCCAGCACCCGTTCCTTCAGGATCAATAATATTGTCTTCTATAACACAATTAATAAACACAGGGTTACTATTATCACGTATGGAAATTGGTTCATTACTTAAAAGGACTGAAGGATTTCCTCTTACAGTTACATTTTCAAATATGGGATTGCAATTATCAAAACAAAAAATATGCACCCCCATATCAGCAATATTATCTTTCAAAGTGATATTTTTTATAATTGGACTGGAGTTGCTATAAATACTAATTCCCCCACCAATGTCAGAATACCCATTTTGAATAGTTAGGTTTTCTATAGAAAAATGATTATCACTCCAAATGCAGGTTATAATATGCGATAGATTATTTGCATCAAGAATAACGCTTTGTTCGTTTTCCCCTATGATTGAGACATAACTTCTGCAATTTAAGGGGAATTTCTCACCAGTAAAAGATGGGGAATAAATGCCATCTGCCAGATTTATTACATTGGGATGGGTGCTATCAGACGCGATTTTTGTTAAAGCAAAGGATATTGTCTTTAATGGTTCCTCATATGTTAAGCCACTATTATTGTCATTACCCTCAGGGCTGACATATAAATCTTGATTTACTGGCTCAACCTTACAGTTCAGTATATCAAAAGTAAAGTTCTCTAAAGGATATACGAAATATTCTCTGGGTTCAATAACAGTGAATGTATCCAAAATAATATCTATTATATTGCAATTGATAGCCCGAAGTTCACAACCAGTGGAGGCATAATTTAAAAATATACTGCATCTGTTCTCTGCATCAAAATTTGCAGAAGCATTATTCCAAAAAAATATGCCCCCGCCATTATACTGAACATGATTATTTTCAATAATTACATCAGATAAATCAATAATTGATGATTTACAGCATATACCTCCACCACTTCCGGCTGTATTTTCTTTTATAACACAGTTTTTTACAGTAGGATTATTACCATAACAAAAAATACCACCGCCTCTACTTGAGCTTCCGTATGGCATACCACTTCCATTTTTGATTGTGAAACCACTTAAAACAGCAGTACTATCTTCTCCGCTTTCAAAAGTAACGACACTACCGTTTTGATTACCATCTATAATTGTTGAATCAATGTAAGAATTATTTCCAGTTGTAAGATATTTACTGGTAACTGTTATGTTCTTCCCATTGTAGTTTATATTCTCGTAATAAGTTCCAGGATAGACTAATACTGTATCACCATTTATGGCTGCATTTATACCTTCTTGAATTGAGAGGTAATTACCTCCTCCATATTATATCTACAATAATTGTATCTGAAAAAAGCAAAGATGAAAAAAATAATAAAATAAAAAGGGATGATAATATTAATCTTTTTAGCATGATTTTCTTCCTTATTAGGCTAATTGATATTACTATTACTCAATGTTATAACACACCCCTTCCCGATTCCCGATATTATCGGGATCCCGATAAATCGGGAAAATCGGGATTTCCCCTCTTATTAGAGGGGAATTTTTTAGAATCCCCTCTTGCCTGTCCGTCCTCTGGCGGGAGAGGGGTGGACTCCGATGAAATCGGAGGACGGGGTGTGTTATTACTATTTATCGCATCAAGACCATCTTCTTAACCGCTGTTTTTTCTCCAGAAATTAACTTATAGAAATATATTCCACTTGATAATTGTTTGCCATTGTTATCTTTTCCATCCCATTCAACTATATTCATTTTGCCTTTTGCATTTTGATTTTTGAATTCTTTTACAAGTTGCCCTCTGATATTGTATATCTTTATTTCAGACTTTTCAACTCCTGGTGATGGAATAAAGGAAATGGTTGTAGAACTGGTTATTGGATTTGGAAAGTTCTGATAGAGTGTAAATTCTTTTGGTAATTCTATCCCTTCTCCTGTGCCTAATCTTACAACTGCATAGCTATCTTTATCAAGAATAACAGGCTTTTGAACAAAAGCATCTTGAGTCTCATTATATACAAAAGCTGGGATGCTTCTTTTTCCACCTTTACCATAAGTTGCCACCTGAAAAGATAGTTCATTGAAGTCTTTATTTCCTGTAGAATCGTCATCTTCTATGTATGCGGGGATAAAGACTGGAAAACCTTCTACAACACTGGCACCAATACATTCATCATCAAGGAATACACCTATTTCATCTATATCGTTAAGAGCTTCTGTACTATCTACGAAGATTGGCATGTAATCTAAATCCTCTTCATAGCTAAATACTTCTGTTTGCTGTTTTTTATAAGGCTCTGCTGGTGATTGCCCAAAACCCTGCCAGATAAAGCTACAATCTTCAGAAACACCAACAATGTATAATTTTCCATAGTCAACTGTATATGGTAAATTAACAGTATAATTACGAATATATGCCCAATCATCAGCTTTAATAAAGGTAATCTTACCCAATATTTCAGAAAATGCAATCTGCCATAACTGGCTACCAGGAATGAAATAACCAATCCAATTTCCATCTTCTAATGGTGGAGGCCAAGGACCTTTGTCCACTTCTGCATAGAGATCGATAACAGTTGAAGGATTTTCAAGATAGCCTGAAACTGACAGCTCTGCATCCTGATGCATACTTATTTTATAACCATCTATACTGCGAAAATTTCCATCTTCAAGATCATTTACCCAGTCTTCAATTGCATAATTATACCAGATTACAGGTTCATCCTCATATACCACTCTATTAAGAACATCTGGGTCTAAGATGGGTTCTAAAACGTCAAGGGCGTTAGTATTATTAGGATGTAATCGTGGAAAAGATTTCCAGTTTATGCCTTCCTTGAGTGTATAGGTTTCTGACTTGGCACTAAATACCCCCATATCCGATCTAGTTCCATCGGGATCAAATATCTCAGGATATCCTACATCTATACAGGGGCTTGTTTGCGATAAGGAGTAATCACCAAAGGATGGATTGACAAATAGAGGGGCAATATCTACATTTCCTTCTCCAGACCAGCCACCTTCTATATCTGAATATGTTGCAACTACATCACAATTATCACCAAGATAGATTGACTGTTGAGTATTACCCCATATTATACAATTTACTAAGGTTGGTATGGAATTTATGTCACAATAAATTCCCCCACCTTCTACATAATCATCAATAGTATTTCCACTTATTGTAACATTTATTAAACTTGGGTCAGAGTTCATGCACATAATCCCGCCACCGGTTCTTTCATCATAATTACCAAAGATATTGACATTTTTTATAATTGGATAAGAATATCGGTAACAACAAAGTGCACATCCTACTCCTTCATTATCAGATATAGTTATCTCTGAAATAAAAGGACTTGCATTATAACAATATATTCCACTTCCAAGGTGAAATGCACAATTCCCAGTAATTATCAAATGTTCTAATCTGGGAGACGAAGATTTGATATAAACCCCACCACCTTCATTAGCGTATCCATTTGTAATTGTAAAACCAGTCAAAATTGCGTTTAAATCTTCTCCATTGCTAAATTCAACTACATGCCCATTCTGATTTCCATCAATAATTGTATTTGCTATATATGATTCATCATTTTCTATTACATATTTTGAACAAACTGTTATTCTTTTCAAATTGAAATTAATATTCTCATAATATGTTCCTTCAGACACCAAGACAGTATCACAATCATTTGCAGCATCAATTCCACTTTGTATAGTTGGTTGGTCATCTGGAACATGAATTGTTACAGGTTCATATTCAAATAGTATAATATCTTGAACTACGGTAGTATGGTCTTTGTAAACTTCAACATCTACAATAGTAGAATCTTCAAATCCATATAATGTAGCCGTAATATTGTATAAACTCGGTTGACGACCATACGGATATTTTGATGGTAATTGTATTGAATAATCGCCATTTATATCTGGGTGGTATATTCGGTTGCCTATCAAAATATTTACATCAGTAACATTGCCATTCCCACTATTCAATACAACATTACCTTCAATAGTTCCCTTAGGTGGTTTAATATTTAATGTCCCATAACCTAAATTATTATAAGATGAAGGAATGCCATCAGGTAACGAGTACCATGCAAGAGGAATATAATCAGGAGAAAATGCTCCCCAGCCAAAATTAAGATGGTAAAAATCATTTGTATTATAACCATCGCAGATTATTGAATGAGCACCTCCTGTTCCTGGTTCAGCAATTATTAATTCTGCAGGTTCTCCTTCCATCATATCGGCAATTAATGTATTATAGAATAGAGGATTAGATTCATTAATATGTTCAGCAGAATCATAACAATATTTTTCTAATAATACCCGGCAAACTGATTTGAAATTAGTTGATTTAGTGCAAGAATAATTCATCTGAAGACAGACTCCACATGCAAAATTTAATGATGCTATATCTTCATTTTCAAGAATATTTTCTTTATAATGAATCTTAAGATCATCTAGATATGAATTTAACTCAGGAAAGGATGGGAAATCATAAATATAATATTCATCATCAATAATAATATCATTACCCCAAGTAAGTGAAGTATAATCATCATTATCATCAAATCTTTTATTTCCGATATATCCACAATAATAATTGACAATTTGGGCTAAAGTTGTTGCTGCACAACCTGTAACAGAACGTACATAAGAATTAGGGTCAAGTGGGCAAAATATATTATATGGACCACCTTGAGTCCATGTTGTTTCAATCCAACCGCTTGTAGCCGTTGTTTCTTCTTCAGGCCACTGTTGGAAATCACTGTCTAAAAAGTAATCAATATCTTCAGAAATATATTTATTCCATAAGTCATTATTCTCTTGTATTTTAGGAAAAGTAGTGTCAGATATCGCTTGTAGCCTTAGTTCCATATCGTTTTTTACCATATGATATAAAATATTGTTTTCATCATCATCCCTAGGGAAATTACAGTTAAATGAATAAGCTAGAATTGGTGTTATATCAGTATTTGGAGTTACAATAATAAATCCATAGGGTTCAAGATTTGCGATATAAGCTAATGTATCTCCTTCATCATTCTGGAATACAGTTATATTAGAAAAAGAATAATCATCTGTTTTTTCTTTAACTACTAATTGAAAGTCAGCAACATCCTCTGCTATGTTCAAATCTATAGGAACTGCAAAAAGTAATGATTGGAATACTAAAATAATAAATAATATTCCAATTAGATATATCTTTTTTGTTTTCATTTTATTCCCTTTCTCCTCTTTTAAGGATAATTTTTTTTGTTTTTTGGTATGTTAAATTATTGCCTTCCTATTCATAAACATCGGAGTAGGAAGGCACAACTAAACGAATTTATTTACCCCAATTAAACATAAGTATTTATCTTTCCGAGATAAAGTCTTGGATAAAGTTATATTTTTTTGTCTGAAAATAAATGCGTATTTTAGCGATTGGATTTTCTGGGGGGGTAGTAAAATAAAAATCAAAGTAAAAAATTGAGAATGAGAAATTAGGCAAAGGAATAGTATATTGGAATATTATGGCAGTTCCATTCTGTTTTGACATTCTGTATTCTTTCTTCATTTTGACCCTCAAATTGATAACATTATTTTTGAGAAAAAAATAATCTTGTCAATCTTTTTGCAAAAATAATCGGCATACTCCTAATCTTTATAAAGATTCTTAAATAACAAGTTTCAACTTATTATTTCCTCTATTCTTACTTATACGAATGAGTTACATAAAATTTTTTCAGTAATTTGGAGAAAGAATTGGCATCTAAATTTGATTCTTTACTACAAGATGATAGTAATTATTTATTTGAGATTTGCTAATATTTACTTCTGGAATTTGAGTAACTTCAAATTCCAGAATAAACTCATTAGTCTCGGTCAGTCCGAGCCTGAACGGACACAAAGATACTCTGATAATATCCCCAACTTTTACTGATTTGGATGCCTTTACATTCATTCCATTAATCTGAATCAATCCCTTATCACATGCTTTTTTAGCTATAGAACGGTGTTTTACAATACATAATTTGTTCAACAAAACATCTATTCTCATAAGTTCAACCCATAATTTTTATACTATTTAATTATTTTTATTGATTATAGTCAATTTCAAAAAAATCATTTTCAATAACTCCACCAAAATGAAATAAAGATATATCGCCAAATCCATATTTATAACACAAATTAATCTTAGAAGTTATTTTTTTTGCAGGATATTTTTTCTCATCATCCCAGGCACGAATTGATATTCCGATTTTTTGTTTATTAATATCAAATAAATTTCTATCAACAATTCTTTCAAATTCCATATCTGATTTTGTATATATCATCAGGCATACGAAGTCCAAATTATCATTCTTTAACCATTTCTTCCAGTTCTGAAAATAGTATTTTTTTGCTTTATCATATTCTGGTTTAACTGTAATTGCAAATGTGATATCAGGTTTTACATTCTTAATTTTTGTTCCGATATCCTTCACAAAATTAGTAAGTTGTTCTTGTCTCCATAGAGAGAAATCATCAGAGTGAAAGCCATTTTTTACATCAGTTTCAAATTTTTGAATCGCTGTTGGATTATAACCATAATCAATATATGGATACCGAACATAGTCTAATATTATTCCATCAAGATTGTAATTACTGATAATATTAAGAATAATATTTTCTGTATAATCTTTGACCTCATCAATGCCTGGGTCGAGAAACGCACCAGCAGGTACATTTGTATTCATAGGAGTAAAATCTTTTTTGCAGGTAATCCATTCTGGATGTTGGAAATAGATATGAGATTCAGGCAATCTATCTACCTTATTTGGAGTAACGACAAATGTTGTAATCCAACCATATACTTTAATATGAAAAAGATGTGAGAGAGTTAGTAAGTATCCAAAAGGGTCAAAGTCATTGTCAGAATCTTCTAAAAAATATGACCTTTTTTCTGGATTGCTGTAAGTGCTGTCAGATTTATTTGGAATATAAAGGGCATCAGCTCTATAACGGATTTCAGCAAAGATTGCATCAAAATTGTATGTGTAAGCGAATTTGACGACCTCAACGACTTTTTCTTGTGAGTTTATTTCCCAGGCGGTTGCCCATAAAGCTTTGGATTTTGCAAAGGCAATTTTATAGGAAAACAAAATAGAAAAGATAATAATGAAAACAATTGTATTTGTAATTTGTAATTTGTCATTTGTCATTTGAGATTTTTACCTTTTACCTTTTACGGAACAGAGTTCCGTGCTACTTGCCTTTTGCCTTTTACCTTTTTATTTATTTCTTCTACTTCACAACTACATTCACCATCCACAAAGTGCACATTTATTTTGTCCTTAAGGTTTAATTTTTTTATGCTATTTATTATTTTTTTATTTTTTCTGGTGATACTATAACCTCTTTTCAGGATTTTTAGAGGGTTTAATTCTTCTAATTTTGCAGTTAGGTTTAAAAATGTGTCGTGTTTGTTAGAGAGATTTTTTAGGATAAGTTTAGTTAAATTATCCTTATAATAGAGAAGATTGCTTTTTGGATTTTCAATATACGAAATTCTGAATGTTTGTGAAAATTTTATTTTTAGTTTTTCAAGTAGCAATCTATAATCTGAAAATCTTTTCAAAGTATCCTTTAAACGATATTGCAATTCATCAATCTGCTGCATATAACTTTGCAATAGATTTTTCGGATGGGATTTTTCTAATCTTAGTTTTAATTCTGTGCATTTACTTTGTTGATATTGTAAATCATTTTGCATTAATGAAGTTAATCTTTGTGAATATGTATCAAGTCCGTTTTGAACACTCTCTCTGTCTGGCACAACTAATTCTGCGGCAGCAGAAGGAGTTGGAGCCCGCAAATCAGCAACAAAGTCAGAAATGGTGAAATCTACTTCATGCCCAACAGCTGATACGATAGGAATTTCGGATTCAAATATTGCTCGTGCAACTATCTCTTCATTGAAAGCCCATAAATCCTCTAAGGAACCACCACCTCGTCCAACAATAATTACATCTACATTTTTGAGTTTATTAAATGTTTTGATTCCGGATACAATTTCTTTACCTGCTTCTGAACCTTGAACTTTTGCTGGATATAAAAAGATTTTTACTGGAAATCTTCGAGTAATTACATTTTTTATGTCTTGAATTGCAGCACCAGTTTGTGAAGTAACAATACCAATGCTGGATGGGAATTCTGGAATAGGTTTTTTCCATTTCTCATCAAACAATCCTTCATCTTCTAATTTTTCTTTTAATTTACGATAAGCTATCTCTAAATCACCAATTCCAAGTGGACGAATTTGATTTACATATAACTGGTATTGTCCACTCCCTTCATAAATTTTTATCTGTCCAAAGCAGATAACCTCCATTCCATTTTCTGGCTCAAAACGAAGATATTGATTGTATTGATGGAAAAATACACAAAGAAGGCTGCTTTGCTCATCTTTCAAAGTAAAATAAATATGACCTGAAGAGTGTCTTTTATAATTTGAAATTTCTCCCTTTATCCACAGAGCTGGAATATTGCTTTGCAAAATATTGTTGATATGCTTTGTTATTTCTGTGACCGTAAAGATATTTTCATGTTTTAATTCCATAGAAAAACTTTTTGTATGTATTATTTTTTTGTCAATTTTTTTTAGCCACGAAGACACTAAGTCATAAGGAGGAATATTTGGTTTCCTAAACTTGTAATTGGAGTATGCATATGAAACACTTCAAACTTGACGCAATTTTTAGGTTCTGCTTTCTATATTTAATATGAAATATACATTCCCCGATAAATCGGGACACCCCATTAAATAGGAAGAAATTTAACGGGGCAGGCAAAGGAGCATGAAAATGGCATTAAGCATTCCCAAGCTGGGGCTTGGGAATGAGAGTTTATATTTATTTTCTTTGTGCCTTTGTGGTTAGAAAGGATTTCATATGAAAAAGAAAATTGTAGTTGCAATGAGCGGAGGAGTGGACAGCACCTTTGCTGCAATTACATTAAAAGAACAGGGTTATGATATTTTTGGAGTAACCTTGAAGATGTATTGTCATCACCATCCTGCCAAAGAAAACAGTCTTAAAAATAAAGAAGACACTTTCCCGGAAGTTAAGCAAATTTGTAATGCCCTAAAAATTCCACATATCTTTATCAACGCTGAGAAGAGGTTCTCAGAAATTGTTATCAAAAACTTTTGTGAGAGTTATTTTCAAGGCAAGACCCCAAATCCTTGTGTTTTATGTAATAAGAGGATAAAATGGGGGTTATTATTGGACAGAGTTTTAGAATTGGGAGCAACACATCTTGCAACTGGACATTATGCAGGCATTGAATTTAATCAAAAGCACAATCGTTATTATCTTAAAAAAGGAATGGATAAGACTAAAGACCAATCTTATTTTTTATGGAGATTAAACCAATTCCAGCTTTCACATACATTATTTCCTCTGGCAAAATATACAAAAAATGAAATTTTAGATAAAATAAAGAAATATAATCTGCCAGTTGAAAACCAGAAGGAAAGCCAGGAAATCTGCTTTGTTCCGGATGATGATTATAAAGCATTTTTACAAAAGAGATTTCCAAATCAGATATTTCCTGGAAATATTCTCAATTTGGAAGGTGAAATAATCGGTGTTCACAAAGGTTATCCATTTTATACAATTGGACAGAGAAAAGGCTTGGGGATAACAGCACCGCATCCTCTTTATGTAGTTGGGATAAAAAGTAAAACAAACGAGATTGTTATAGGACCAAAAGAAAGTTTATATAGTTCAGAATTATATGCAGACAATTGTAATTGGATTTATTTTGATAAATTGGATAGAACAATTACAGCAAATGCCAAAATTCGTTATCAGACTGAAGAAAGTTCATGCAAGATAATTCCTGAAGAAGATAAAATTAGAGTTATTTTTGCTGAACCACAATTGAGTATTACACCGGGTCAATCAGTTGTTTTTTATGATGGAGATTATGTTATTGGTGGTGGGATAATAAAGGTAAAAGGTAAAAGGTAAGTAGCACGGAACTCTGTTCCGTAAAAGGCAAAAGGCAAAAGGCAAAAATAAAAATTTAGATTTATTTTGTATATCTTGAAGTATGAATTGTTATTATTTTTTTCTCCACAAATTTTTTTATTTGGGATTTTAAGACTTTCCTTGTAACTGGAATCAGGCATAGTATTCCCAAAATATCGGTTAACAATCCGGGTGTTATTAATAAAGTTGCACCAACTAAAATCAAAGCTCCATCAAATAGTTTGTCAGCAGGGAAAACAGCATTTGCAATATCTCTTTTGATAGCACCAATCACCCAGAAACCTTGATGCTTTGCAAGGAAGGCACCACAAATTCCAGTAATAAGAATTATTGCAATTGTATTCCAAAAACCTATATATCTGCCAATCCTAATTAAAATTCCTAACTCTATTAAAGGAACTAATGTAAATATTAGGAATAGAGTGAAAATTGTTTTTCGTTTCATTTCTGGGTTTTTTGAGATATAGTTTTATCTCTGGACTTTTTTTCTCTAACCAGAAGTGAAAGAGGGACAAGCACTGCATAGCCAAGAACAAGAAGAATCGCACCCAAATTTTTTGCGGAATTAACAATGATAAAACCAATAATAATAACTATCAGTGCTGAAATGAGAAGTATTGTGTTTATTTTCCCAAAAACAAAGCGTTCCTTCTTTTCAATTTTCTTTCTGATTATTTTTTTTATCTTCATCCCTTTCTCCTTTAGGATAAGAAAATCTAAAACTTTTTAGTAAGTTAAATAATAGCTTATTCTGATCCCTTGTATTTTTTTCTAAATCAATAAATAGTTTTATCCATTCGGAAGTTGCAAATAGTGTTATAATGACAACTAACCCCAAAATTATTGAGACGATAATAAAGGGTATATTATTTTTGCTAATACCATAAAATATTGCATACACTGCACCTATGGCTACAAGCCAACCCAAAATTGTATAACAACCTGATATAGTTTTTAGGGCAGAATAACGATTCTTTGAGGTTTTTTGTTCAATGTCATTTTTAGATTCATCTTCATTAATCTCACTTACATCTGCACCACATTTTGGACAAATTTTGTCGTCTATTGAAATCTCTGCACCACATTCACTGCAATAATATTTGTATCTCTTATTATTTTCCATTATTTTCTCCATACTATTTTTATTAAAACCTTTTATATAATTTCATTAATTAATATATGATATACGAATGCCAAAATAAAATCATTTTGTATCTAATGCTTTAAAGTTCCAATTTTCCTTAACATCTCCTCTGATTTTAACTTTGCCCCATCATTATTATTTATCTCTATTGCTGAATTCCAATTTTCTTTTGCTGATTCAATCTGTCCAAGTTTAAAGTAAATATTTCCAAGATGATAGCGAACAACTGTATCCTGCACATCCTTTTCTAATACTAATTTCATAGACTTCAATGCTCTTTCATAATTCCCGAGTTTATAATAAGCCCAGGCTACACTATCCCAAATATATACATTAGTGGAGTCAAGTGAAACAGCTTTTTGTAAAAATGTAAGAGCATAATTCAAACGAATATTATTATCAACAAGAATGTATCCCAGCCAGTTCAATAGTTCTGGATTCTCCGGGAAGTATTGAAGTGCTTTTTCAAGCACGGTTATCTCATTCTCCACATTATTTACTGTATTATATATTGCAGCTAAAGAGAAATATGTAGCAATGTTAGTACTGTCTTCGTTTATGGCCTGGTTAAAATAAAAGATTGCTTTCTTATACTGTTTTTCGTTCTTATAAAAATTTCCTATCCAGAGGAAAGTTGGGCTTGTTTTATCTTTGCGTTTATTCAATAGTTCTGTGGCAGTATTAACATCATCTTTTGCTTTCAAATAAATGTATGAGAGCAGATTTAGAATGTAATCATTGTCAAATTCTGTTGGCAATTTTGTGACATTAATTTTTTCTAAGATTTTATTAGCGAGCTTTAAGGAATCTTTTTTAGCATAAAAATATGCTGTTATGGTTTGTAAAACGGAGAACAGTGTATCATTGCCTTCTTTTGAGTAAGAAACCATCAGCCTGTTCAATAAATCACCATTATTTATAAGATGTGAGATTGTTGATATAATTTTGAGATTTCTGAGGAGAATGTTTTCATTTTGAATTTTTGAGAAATGAGCAAAAGCTTTATGAAAATCCAGGAGGTTAAATTCAGCTATTCCAAGTATCTCGTTAGTTTCATCTCTAAATTCTTGCTCTAACCTTTCACTTTTTTGAAGTATAATATTTCCATAATGAACAGTTTCTTGATAATCTTGAATTTTAAAAGATGAAACGAAAAGAATTCGTATAATTACAGAGCCCA
>CAYNOU010000028.1:18411-30218 GCA_964398885.1 uncultured Candidatus Cloacimonadota bacterium
ATTTTTTTGCTTTTTTAGTATCATTAAGTTTTAGATAACTACTTGAAAGTGCTAAATAGAGAACCGGGTTGTCTGGATTCTTTTTTACTGCCTTTTTGCATAATTTGATGATTTCTTTGTTTTTGCCTAAATAATAAAGAGCATTTAATCTTTCTGTTAGAATTTCTTTAGAATTTGGGTCTAATTTTTGAGCCTCTTGCAACAAAGAATCTGCTTTAGCATAATCTCCATTGTTTATCGCAATTTCAGCAAGAGAGAAATAATAATATGAACTTTGAGCAGATACATTGTAATATAGGAATGCAAAAAATATTAAAAAGCCGCTGAGTAAAAGCGGCTTAATATATTTCTGGTTTGTCATATGAGATTACAAATTAGTAGAATATTGAATAGTTATTGCTCTATCAGGATTCTTATACTGGTTATGCAGTAAATCTCGGAAATGAATTTTTATGATAATATGTTCAGAGCATTTCAGTTGTAAAGCAGCATTAAGATATCCATTTCCTTCTCCAAAACTATAAGTTTCATCATTACCACTTTTCCCATTGTCATTAAAAGCAAAGTCATATTCAGTTAGAAGTGAAATCTGTGGATTTATACTTTTATCAATTCCCATAAAGAAATTTAGATCTTCATCATTGTCATCTCTTTCAGTACTGTAATTTACTCCAAAGTGTATACCGAGATTTCCCAAAAAGTTAAAATTTCTACTTGCAACAGCATAGAAACCTTTTGATTTTATCTGATAACGGTTGACTTCCTTATAGTTAAGGGAGTCAATATTACCGAGAGAATCAATGATATTGGTGGAATCTATAAAGGTGCCATGTCCACGAGAATCAAAGCCAATTGCAATAGCTGGCATTTTTGGAGATTCATCAAATATACGATATTTAACGAATACGCCAGGGTATGAATGCCAATCCGGGATTGAATCGCCTAAAATGTATTCGCCACCATATTCCATACCAAACATTAGTTTTGGTATAATACCCACACCTGCACCGAAAGAAACTCCCTCGTTCTTACTTATTGAGATAGGAAAGCCAACCTGACCTTTTTGGAGAATTCCGGCGGTAGGAATGTCTGTTAATTGAGTTATCTCCTGTGCATTCAAAAGAGCACAACTAAATAAGATGATTAATGAACACATAATATACTTTTTCATGTTTTCCTCCATTTATTATACTTTTTGTAATAAAAAATTATCACTATTTTTTGGCAGTTTTTCTATTTATTATATTTCGTGTGTTGCATTCGATATCTATGAATAATTTAATTATCTCAGATATTGCTAAAAAGGTGATTACACCAATAAATCCGCCAATCAAGGAGCAAACTAAAATAGTTGTACCAGTGACTTCTTCATAGTCAACAATCAAATAAATTCCATAGCCAATTCCAAAGAGAGCTGCAATTCCCACAATTACAGCTAAGAATACATAAATTCTCGCTATTAATATTAGCGTCGGGTATTTGTTAAGATTTTTTTCCTCTTTCTCTATTTTTTTTATTTCGACTGCATCATCGGGCACAATAATTTTCGCTTTACAATGATCACACTGAACTTTTTCTCCTCGTTTGGCGATATATACTATTTTTTCAGCTCCACATACAGGGCAATTAAATTTTATTGCCATTTTTTCTCCTACTTACTTTACTAGTATAAAATAATAATCAAAAAACTACTTTATTTAAAAACTGTCAACTCTTTGGAGAAATTTTTGCATATTGTTTTTTTTAGTTTTCCACCTTTTATGAAGCCAGCACCATTGTGAAGGATATCGTCTTATCCATTTCTCAAGTAGAAATGTTAGTTCTTGAGTATAATTTTTTACATCTATGTCAAGAGATTCTTTTCGTTTTAAAAAGATTGGTTTTTCAAAAAACAAATGAGACCTCCTGTTTGTTTGCTTAAGACAGGCAGAAAAAATTATTGGGCAACCAAATTTCAAGGCTATCTTTGCAGTTCCTGGATATGTTGAAGCAGGTTTACCAAAGAAATTTACAAAGATACCATTTTTGCCAGCATTCTGGTCCCCAAGAATCAGGACGATATTATTATTCTTTATTGCTTTGACAATTCCACGAAAAGCATATTTTTGAGGAATAATATGAACTTTATTGCTTGTTCGTATATTATTAATAAAGTTATTAAAATATGGATTTCGTTGTTTTTTGGCAACTGCATATAATTTATTTGTATATTGTGCAATGATTTGCCCGGCAAGCTCCCAGTTGCCGAAATGTCCCGTCAGCAAAATAAGTCCCTTGCCATAAGATAAAGCCAGGTTAATATTTTCAAATCCACAAATAGATACATATTTATTTTTTTCTTCAATAGACTTTGAGGAAAACCAGCAAAATTCGACAGCATATTTGCTGAAATTAATGAAAGTTTCTTTTGCTATTCTTTTTATATCTTTATCAAATTTTTCAGGGAATGCCTCGTGGAGGTGTTTAATGACAACTTTTACACGGATTTTCAGAATCCAAAGATTGAGCGAACCGATAATTCTGGCAAAGATCAAACCAATTGAAAGTGGAATAATTTCAAAAATATGATAAAAGAGTCTGAATAGAAATATTTCTAATAATTCTCTGATCATTAAATGATTCTTTTTAGTTCTTTTGTTTTAATATCATACAAAATCATTTGTACACCAGCATCCATAAACATATTTTCTGCGAGTTTATCCGGGTATCTTTTGCTGATATACACTGTTTTAATTTCAGCATTAATAATCATTTTAGCACAAATAGAACAAGGTTGATGGGTACAATACATTACAGAATTTTTTACAGAGCTGCCATTTACAGCAGCCTGGATGATAGCATTCTGTTCCGCATGGACCCCCCTACAAAGTTCATGCCTTTCTCCAGCAGGAACATCTAATTTTTCTCTTAGGCAACCGACCTCTTCACAGTGTGGAACACCTTTTGGTGCACCGTTATATCCAGTAGCAATTATTTGATTATTCTTTACAATTATTGCTCCCACTTTTCTTCGTAAACAGGTGGACCGGGAAGAAACTAATTCGGCAATTTTCATAAAATATTCATTCCATAAAGGTCTGGCATTCTTCATTTTACTCCTTGGGAATATTTAGCCACGAAATCACACGAAAAATCACAAAAATCTTTTTATATTAAATATAAGGAAATTAATGACCCTTTTTTTGCGCCTTCCACCCCAAAGGCGGAGTTGTCTACCAGCAGTGAATATACCTCTGGCAGGATGTATGGTTTTCCGCCAAAGGCGTGAGCCAGAGGCTCATCAGCCTCGGGTTGAGATCTGCCTCCGGCATGATTGGCTCATTTTATATCATTTCTTTTAATAATGTCTACTATCTTTTCAAAAATCTCTTCAGGTTTTATATCCATCATACATTTGAAATGAGTTTTCGGACATTTTTCTCTTCCATGTAAACTACAAGGACGGCAGGGCAGGTCCTTTTGAATAATAACTGCATTTGTATTGATTGGCGCAAAACCAAGTTTGGGATGTGTCGGACCGAATATTGCAATTTGTGGTATATTTAAAGCTGCTGCGATATGCATTGGGCCACAATCACCACTGATAAACAACTCTGAGTTTTTGATAATTATTGCCATATCCATAATATCGGTTTCGCCTGCAAGGTCTAATATTTTTTTCTTACAGCCATTTGAAATTTGTGCTGTCAATTTTTTCTCATTTTTACTTCCTAATAAAATAATTTGAGCATTTAATTTATCTGTAATCATATCAACAAGCTGTGAATAATAATCTGCCGGATATTGTTTTGTAAAATGTGTTGCTCCAGGCGAGATAGAAATGCGAAATGCGGAATTCGGAATGTTAAATACAGAATAAATCTCGTCTTGATTTTCTGGCAAAAAGATATCTAATTTTTCATCATCCAATTTTATGCCGAGTTTATCTAAAACAGAAGCATAGAGATAAACCGTAGATTTGATTGGGGCTAAATTTTTTGATAATGATTCGTGAGTTAAGCGCCACCTATAGAAATGCCTTTTATTATATGTTACATGCTTAGAATTTCCAGTGAATAATTTGATTAAGAAAGAGTTTAGTTTTGATTGTAAATCAATAATTAAATCATATTGATTTCTTGCAATCTTTTTAATTATATTTTTAAATTTATCAGTTTGACTATCATATTCTATTATTTTGTTGATATAAGGATTATTTTCAAGAATTGGAGTGAATTGTTTTTTTGTAAGAAAGTGGATTTCAGCAGATGGATAGTTCTTGCGTATAGACCTTACAATAGGAGTGGTCAGTAAAACATCTCCAAGAGAGCTGAAACGGATGATAAGTATTTTCATAAGGATAATACTTTGAAAAGGCGATTGATATTGTCAAACTTTGTTGAGAATAATCGTGCAAACATTTAGATAAAATTTATTTTGGTTAATGCAAATACGCCAGGTCGTAAGTGAGGACACTTGCGTTACAGTAACTCACCCGTCCTCCGACCCGATTTTGTCGGGACTACGGAGGGTGGAATTGTCTTCAATTGAGTATGCAAATTCCGGCTTCGTTTTAAACTGCATAGAGAGACGGAAGAATCAGATTTGTCAGAGCATCACAAAATTGCGAAGGAACCTGTATCAAATAACATAGTTTCTTATAATACAAATGTTCTATTTCTCACATCTCATCATAATAAATACAGTATAGAAATAATCACCCTCTTCATATCTTTTTATAATGGCATTTTTTAGTATTTGGGAGTTTCTGAGCAATTTCAAAGATTCTAAAAATATTGCATTTTTTATTGCAGAGCTACTATCTTTCTGCTTATCTTTCAGACCTGTTTCTACTTGTATTTCTGATACTTGTGATAATCTATACATAGCATTATCTCGCGCATCTAACCAAGCATCTACTGGACTTAATGCTTTTCCTTTTCCATAAGAAACATAGTAAACTTCATTAGATTCATCAATGTCTTTATACCAATCTGGTATTGTGTTATCAAATTCAATTCTTGTTGAGTCAATTTTGATAGAGCATTTTGGAAAACAATATAATCCATAAAAATAATTATCAAAACTGAAACTGTCCAGTAAGCAGATGGTTTTAACAATATACTTCATTGTATCAGGATTAGCAGACACACAAACCGCAAAGCCAATATTTTTTTCTCTATAATCAACATCATCCTCATATCTTGATTTGCCTTGTTTTTTTACTACATACGATGCTATCAATCTGGAAATAGTTACTGTTGCCATCTCCTTAGCAGAATGCTTATAGAGAGAATCATCTCGTGTATATTGGGCAATGCCTACTGCAAGGTATGTATTTTGTTCTACTGGCATTTGGAAAAACCATTTAGGAAAATATATATCTTCCAGATTTACCCCGTTAGATGGTAAACTTAATGAAATATTTTCTCTCTTAGCAAGGTTCAATTGTGTAGTGGTGAAACTTACTAAGTTAGGCAAATTATCTAACGGGGTGAATCGGGATGTTGAAAATTCATTAGTTTTTTGGTTTTTGGCTTCGATGATAGGATATAATTCGTGATATTTATTACTCAGGGAGCATTGAATCATAATAATAAATATAAGACATAAAAATATGTTTATTTTTTTCATCTGAAAATCGCTTTCACCACAAAGGTTCATCCTTCGTCCCGATTTTTTTCTCGGGACATGATATGTTTCATTGTATACTTCCAATTTTTTAAAAAGATGTTGTGAATAAATATAAAATACTACTCCGGTCATTAAATAGTATATTTTTGTATTTGAATAAAATATTACATATATATGAATTCACACGGTTGAGGTTGCGTGGCTCGAATCGGTATCCGTTAAGCGTTAGACGAATCGTTTTCCGTTATCCGTAAACCGTTTCCAGTCTCGCAACCGATAAACGATAAACCAGGTTAAGAGATGTAAACTATTTAGTGTCCCCAGTAGTAACTTATATTACAAAAGTGAGAATATGTTTTTTTTGAGAGAATAAAAGAATAAGCAGGTAAAATCACGAAGACTTTACCTGCATTTTTTACTTTAAAGATTTCCTCCTCTTAAGAGGATGAACAAAAATTAGTATTGCAAATATAACTATTAGCTGCTATTCCAACTTCTTATTCGTTATATTTTTCCATTTCTTTATCAAGGGCATCAAATGATTGGCTTGCCTTAAATTCATTGTATAAGGCTTCCTCATTTTTAATAGTATTGAGGAGTGTATTCTTTACCTCTTTACCGGGGATACTCAACCTGACAAATGATCTGAATCTGCCCTCTTCCTGGATAGTTTCTCTTTTTGATACTGCAACTCCAGAGAACTTGGTTTTTGAAACTAATTTCACAGTTCTTTCAGTTAATTCAAGAACTTGAGGATTTTCTACGCCAGATTCTCTTATGAAATCTTTGGTCATTGCTTTTACATAACTTTCTACATATTGAGCTGCTTCATTATAAGCAGCAGATTTTGCAGATTCAAATGCCATAGTCTGATTAGTTTTTTGTGCTTCTCCATAGGCATATACATAATCACCTGCTTCTGATTGTAAGCCATACCAATCAGGATACCATACTTTTTTTGGACCACCTGGTTTGCCTGTTGATGCACAACCAAATACGAATGCAATGAGACTTATTATTATAACTGCACTTACTGTCTTTTTCATGGTTTGCTCCTTTCATTATTTAATATAAAAGACAAGTTATAAAATTTAAAAAATAAAAAGACTTGTCAAGAATTTTTCAATTTATTTTTGGAGACTCCTAAAATTTACTTAAGAAGTTTGATATAATTTGCCTAAAAGTATTATAATTGTAACATTTTATATCGAAATTTATTATTAACACTGTATAATATATTTTTTTAGACTATATCTTTGTTTTTAGTCATTCTTTAATTAATTCTCCAAAAATCTTATAATAATATTTTGGGAATATCTATTAATAAAAAATAGATTTTCTTGACAACAATATATTAATTTTTATTAAATTAAATTATTAAAAATAATTTATTTGGAGGAGAAATGCTGATACAAATTTTAAGCCCCAATCATTCAGGGAAAAAGGTTATTTTATGTGTAGTTTTGTTCTTATTGTTTGTTACACCCATTTTTGCACAACGAGGTAAATATCAAAGAAAATCTATAAGTTCAGTAGAATCTGTCTGGATCAAGCCGGGTGCTTTACAGGATGTTAAATTCGATTACGCGTTTTTTGACAAGATGGTTGATTTTTATATTGAAGTTGAACGATTTGATTATAATGTATTACCGGAGAATTTACTGACGAGCTTCCGCGAACAAGCCAATGCTTTAACTGAAATTACTCCTGATAAAATAAGTGATGTTCTGGAAAATACTGTTGTGAAGGAAATAGTTAATATTCTCAACTCTCCTGATGTGAAGAAAAATAGAGGATTAGCTCTTAAGGATGAAGCAGCATGGAAAACTTTTGCAGCAACAAAGGCAAAATCTATAGGTTTAACTGTTAAAGAATTAGAAGCATTAATGAATTCTGCTTACATTTACCTGCCCTATATAACTTCTATGAAAAAAGAGACTAAGAAAAAGAATATCTCTGTAGATATTGATGGCGGTCTTTTGTGGTATCAGGTCAAAGTTGATAAAGATGGTAATGCTTCAGTTAAGAAAGTGCTTGGTGTAAAAACTAAAGGAATGGGTTTTGCAACAATTGGTGCAAAAAGCAGCAGGAAATTTCAATTTGGTGTGGAAGCATTTGAAACAACAGAAGAGCAATATGCTCAGTATGATGCAGTTCTCGCATGGGCAAAAAACCTTGGTGTAAAGACCAAAGAGATTAATGCTTTCAAACTGCAGGCTCAAGTTGTTGAGGTTATTGGCAGAAAATATTCATTCCCGCTTGGTTTTCGCGAAGGTATACATCTTGATGATGGTTTTAATCTTATGGAATTTGAAGAAGATAATGAAGGAAATGAAATCGCAAAGAAGGTTGGTTTTGTTCGCGTAATTAAGACGGGGAAGAATATTGAAGATCCAAATAACTATACTAATGCAATTCAATTGCTTGGAAGAAAACAGGACATTGGTGGTGTAGTTATGGAGCATCCAAGATTGGGGATAGATTTGCAAATTAAAGCAGGTTATATTACAGGAATCAATGTTCCAAAAGAAGATACATATCATTATTTTGAAGATACAGGAGATACATTAAAAATTCTAAAAGATGATCTTACAAATGCAGCAGGCGCTAACCTTACTTTTGCTTATAATATTGCACCAATTATTGGAATGACCCAAACATTCTTAGATTTTGATATTGGATATGGAATTGGAATTGCTGAATTTAGTGAAGGTATAGATGGAACTACTTCTATGCTTGAATTAGATTTCGGATTGATTAAGAAATTATGGTTTACAAGAGCCAATCTTGGAATTAACGCTGCTGGTGGACTTGATATGCTCAATATTGCGGGTAAATTTAATGAAAAAGATTATAAATATTCAGTAAATTCATATAGTGTTAAGTTTGGCGCAGATTTAGAATATCTAATAACTCCAGATTTAAGTTTTAATTTTGGGGCAAACTATAAACTTGGATTTACACCATTGGAAGTAAAGCTTGAGTATGATGAAAGTGAAGTTTTCTCAGATACTGACTCTAAAGTTGAAGAAAATTATCCTGACTTAAATCTTGGTGGGCTTAAATTTAGTGCAGGGATTAATTATTCTCTCGGTGCATTACCTTTCAATTTATTTGGATTTTTGGATCCATTTAAAAGGTATTAACAAATGCTTGCAAAAATAAGAAGCTAATTGGCTTTTGTAAGCAATCTAATTAATTGAGGTGAAAAATGAAAATTTACTTAAAACTAATATGTTTGATTCTTGTGTGTTTTCTTTCAATACCTTTATTTGCACAATATCCTGAATCAAAACAAGCAACATTTATTGAGACGGTTTCCTCTTCTGAGGTTTTGATAGAAGCAACAGGGATTTACAAATCAACTGAAAAGAAGAAAAAGAAAGCACAAAAGGATGTTGATAAGAATGGTGTTTCAAGGGCTATTGAAGATGCAAAGAAAACCGCAGTTTATCTTGTTTTATTAGGTGGAACGGATCCGTTAATAAGTACACCTGAAGAAAGAACAAAATTTGAGAAAAATGCTTCTTTCTTTTTTGATATGTCAAATGTCAGCAGATATATTTCCTGGGAAGAAACTCAAATTTTAAAAAAGGTGAAAATCGATGATGGCAGAGGAATTAAGGTCACCAAACGATTTAAGGTTAATAAGGAAATAATAACAAATGACCTGGTATCACAAGACATACTGGTAGCCAAGGCAGACCTTGTAGATATTATTGGCAATCCTTTTATTCTGGTCATTCCTTCGACGAGCAAAGGAGAAAATCCCATTGAACTTCTGCAAACTAATGTTAAAGTCAAACATGCTGCTGCAGTTGTTGAAAGCTACCTGACTGCAAGGAAATACGATGTCATTGTTCCTGAGCAGCAAGTGAATTTAGATGAATTAACCGCAGCTCAGCAAATGCTCGGAGACCAGGAAGAAGATTATGCTTATCAACTTGCTCTTTCTATTGGAAGTGATGTTTATATTACTTTTAGTGGAGCAGTTGAAGATGCTGGATATGGAACTGAGAAATACGCTATGAATGTTCGCGCATATGAAACAACAACTGCACGACTGCTTGGAGCTGAAACAGGTTATAGTCAAGCAAGACAGGGTGAGATTATGGTCTCTATTGAAGAAGCAATGAGTGATGCAATCAATAATGTGTTATCAAGAATTATGAATTATTGGAAGGATGATCTTAAAAGAGGGATGCAGTATAAGCTAATTGTCAGCATTTCTACTGATTTTGATGAAGATGAGGTGGAAGATATTCAATTTGCATTTATGGATGCAGTAGACAAAATCGCACAAAAGTCAAAGGAAAATATCGTAACAGCCCAAACTATTGATTATTTGATATGGTGCAATCCTGAAAAATATGACAAAAGCTCCAAAGTCTATCGTTATCTTAAGACATCTTTTGATGATCAGGGAGTAGAGGGTATTCTCAAGAAGATTAATGTCAATCGTAAATTAATATTGCTAAAAGTTGTTTATGAATAGTTAATATCTTACAAATTTATGAGGATATAATAATGAAAAAAATAATACTTATATTGGTTCTTATGATACTTGCAGTATCAGCCTTTGGCAAAGCACCAAAATGGTATACTACAGGTGAACTCTCCAATTATCCTGCTGAATTATATTTTATTGGTGTTGGTGAAGGTTCAAGTTATGAAGAAGCACAGACAAAAGCTTCAGCACAAATAGCTTCACAAATCAGTGTATCTATTGAATCGCAAGTTGAAACATTCACAAAAGAATTAGAAGTAGATGACCGTGTTTCGTATACTGATATGTTTCAGTCTTCAATTAATTTAACTGTTAATGAAGTGGTGCAGGGAATAGGAGTTGTAAATCACGAACAATCAGGTAACAAATTTTATGTATTTGCTGTTTTGGATAAAAGCCAATATGCAGCAGGCATAGAAGCAGAATTAGATCAAATGTGGGGTGGAATTTCTAAGTTAGTAAATGATGGAAGAAGTTTAATTAAAGAAGGTAAAATTTTCGCTGGATTAGAAAATTATATTGATGCTCAAGAATTAGTAACACCCTTTTATACTAAAAAAGCATTCCATGATGCAATATCCCCAATTCCATATATTATTACAGAAGATGTAACTCTTGCTGGATTAACATCCGAAATTCGTAAGATTTTAACTAGTATCCAAATTAATGTTATTTCTGGCAATAATCAAACAGCAAAAGAAGGAACTCTGTTGCCCTATCCGATTGTTTTTACTGCAACCTACAAGACTCTGAGCACTTATGAGATAATTCCAATTTCAAAAATGCCTTTATCAATTAAATATGAAGATAAAACTTTAATTGGAAAAACTACAACCGATGAAAATGGTCAAGCTGAAAGTTGGGTAACTGCAATTTCAACAACTCCAGGTCATGGCAAAGTCATAATCAAGCCAAATTTAACTCGTTTACCAACTTTATATAAAAAGTATCTTATTAATGCAGAAGCAATCGCGCAATATAATATCTCTGAAGTAACTCCAATTTCTTTCTCTATTTCTATTAGAGATGAGCAAGGAAAACCCTTACCAAAAGTTGAGGATAAAATCGCTAAATCAGTTGAAAAAGCTGGTCATACTGTTTCAAATCAAGCTGGATTGTTGTTACAAGGAAATGTTTCAGTTGTTGACACAAAAGAAATTGAAGGATTTAAAGGAAAGCAATTTATAGCTAATTCTGAATTGACCCTTTTCATGATTATAAAATCCACAGGTGAAAAGGTAAGTAGTTTTTCTGCTTCAGGAAAAGGTGTCAGTTCCAAAAGCGAGAAAAAAGCAATAGAAGCATCTTACAATAAATTATCAATTAATAAGAAAGATTTTGTGGAAATGTTAGCAGAAGCAGAGGATGCGCTATCAAGATTGAATCTTTATGCAGGCACATCATTGGGCAATCCAATACCTGTATTTATAACATCAACTCCTGATGATGCTAAAATTCTGATTAATAGGCAAGATTATGGTTATTCAAATACAGAAATTTCCCTCACTCCGGGCAATTATGAGATTTATCTTAGCAAACCTAAATTTGAAGATTTGATTCAAATTATTGAAGTGAACGAAGACCAGGAGAACATATTTGCGTTTGCTTTAAGTCAGATTTCTGAAAAAGAGGAGCCATTTGTACCAACCGGAGAACATGGCTTGAAAGGTGAATATTTTAATCTTTC
>CAYNOU010000029.1:0-29154 GCA_964398885.1 uncultured Candidatus Cloacimonadota bacterium
TAAGATGCCAAGAGGAGATAGAACCGGTCCTGACGGAATGGGACCAATGACAGGTAGAGGATTGGGTTATTGTGCTGGTTATTCAAGTCCTGGATTCACAAGAGGTGTTCCCCGCGGTGGTGCTGGTTATGGCCGTGGTTACGGTCGTGGGTATGGTTTTGGTCGTGGAAGAGGATTTGGATATGGTAGAGGATTCTATCAAAATCCTTATTATGAATATCCTTCATATCCTAACCCTTATTCAAAAGAAAATGAAGAACAAATGCTGAAAGATGAATTGAAAATGATTAAAGAAGAAACGAAGAATATTGAGAAAAGACTTGACGAATTAAAATCCAAGGATAAGTAACCCTATAATTCAGGGAGGGTTTCAAATCGCTCTCCCTGAAGAAATTTGAGTAACAAAATTTACATGGCTGTCAATTTACATGGCTGTCATGGACCATTCCATGACAGATTAGTTTTTGTCATCCCGATGCATCGGGAGACAGTGACAACTAAGGAATCTATCCGTATATAGAAGGAGGTATAAATGCCAAGACGAGACGGTACAGGCCCAGAAGGTTTAGGTCCCGGAACAGGCAGAAGAAGCGGACCTTGCTTTAGAACTTTATATAATAAGAAAGGTCATATATCTATCTGGCGTTCAATGATATTGCCAGCAGTGGGCTTTATTATAAATGATGCACGAAAGCCAGATGGAATTACACAGCGAACCGTTCGCGGCTTAATATCATATCTTAAGAATAAAAAGCAAATTCAACAAGACAAAAAAGTCATAAACGCTGATTTTAAAATAGTTGAAGATGAGAAAGGAAATAAAAATGCCGAGAGGTGATGTCATGCCTGGCGGCAGACAGGGAACAGGACCACGAGGACAAGGTGGTGGCAGAGGCCAAGGCATCGGTAGAGGTAAAGGTATAGGAAGAGGTGGATGTCCTGTAATATGTGTCTGTCCAAATTGTGGAACAGAAATTTCTCATACACCTGGAACTCCTTGCAATAGTATAAAATGTCCCCAATGCGGAACTGTAATGACAAGAAAGAATTAATATGAAACATACATGTCCCGATAATCGGGACGCAAAGGATGATGAAAATAACACACCCCTCGGCTGAAGCCGTATCCCCTCTTGATAGAGGGGAATTCCAAAAAATCCCCTATTGAGAGGGGTGGACATCCCGATTCATCGGGATGGACGGGGTGTGTAACCTGCCTGTCCGGCGTAGCTTTAGCGTAGACGGGCGTGCTATTTCATATGAAAATTTCAGTTGCAAGTGGAAAAGGCGGAACTGGAAAGACAACCTTTGCTGTCAATTTCACTCTTTTTCTAAAAGAAAAATACAAAGATAAAGTCATCTTAGTAGATTTGGATGTTGAAGAACCAGACTGCCATATTTTTCTAAAGAATACAAAACTCAATAAGAAATATTGTTTTCGCCAGATACCAAAAGTAAATGAAAGATGCGATCTATGTGGCAAATGTACTGAGATATGCGAGTTTAACTCTATTGCTGTAACAAATAAAGAAGTAATAATCTTCCCTGAACTTTGCCATAGTTGCTTTGCCTGTATAGAGTTATGTCCACAAAATGCCTTTGATGTTGAAAATATAAAAATTGGTGAAATTCATTGGTGTAACATAACTAATAACAATTTTCATTTTGTAGAAGGAAAACTTAGAGTAGGCGAAGTAATGGCTGTTCCTCTAATAAAACAAACTAAAGATTTCTCCACGGAAAAGTTTGGAGAAGAAAGCTATTTCATTTTCGATTCACCACCAGGAACTTCCTGTCCAGTGATAGAAGCAACTAAAGACTCAGATTTTGTGATTCTTGTAACTGAACCAACACCATTTGGCCTTCATGACTTAAAATTAGCAGTTTTAACTATGCAAGAATTAGCGAAGAAATTTGGAATCATAATTAACAAATCTGGTATTGGCAATCAGGATGTGTATAATTATTGTGAAGATGAAAAGATTCCAATCTTAGGTAAAATTCCCTATTCACGAGAAATTGCCGAACTATATTCACAAGGAAAAAATATACTCACCATTCCCTCAATCAATAATATCTTTAGGAAAATTCAAAAAAGCATTACAGATTTACTATGAAATATAAATACCTGCAATCCCTCAAAAAAGAGTATGAAAACACAATATTTATTGTAATGATTAATACGAATAGGAACAGGATTCACCCCGTTTGATAGTTTACCGAGTTAAGTAGTTCTATCTCAGGAAATTAAATATTATCTAACGGGGTAAACCTGTTCTTACCTATTTGGTGGGTATCCCCAATTAAATTGGGGACGGGTTGTAAGCATTCCCAAGCTGGGGCTTGGGAATGAGAGTTTATATTTATTTTCTTTGTGCTCTTTGTGCTCTTTGTGGTGATAGGATTTTCAAATGAGAGAATTAGTAATTATCAGTGGAAAAGGTGGAACTGGCAAAACTTCATTAGCTGCCTCATTTGCATATTTAGCTGATGAAAATGCCGTTCTTGCAGATTACGATGTTGATGCATCTGACTTGCATATACTTTTAAAACCTGAAATTAAGAAAACTTACCAATTCTATGGTGGTAAAAAGGCAAGTATTATTTACGAAAAATGCATCGGATGTGGAAAATGCCGGGAAATATGCCGATTTGATGCAGTTGAAAAGGCAGGAGATAAGTTTAAAATAAACAAAATTGACTGCGAAGGATGCGGATATTGTTATAGAATGTGTCCTGTTGATGCTATTGAATTTGAGGACAACCTATCTGGCGAGTGGTATATATCAAAGACAAGGTCAAATTCTACTCTAATTTTTGCAAAACTTGGTATCGCAGAAGAAAATTCAGGGAAATTAGTTTCAAAAATAAAAGAAGTGGCTCATAATTTGGCAAATGAAAATAATAAAGATTTGCTGATTTCTGATGGTGCACCTGGAATAGGCTGCCCTGTAATCGCCTCACTCTCTAATTCAGACTATGTTTTGATCGTGACAGAACCCTCTCTCTCCGGATTTCATGATTTGAAAAGAATTCTTGAACTTGTTAAGCACTTCGGGTATTCAACAGGATGTATTATAAACAAGTTTGACATAAATGAAAAAATTACAAAAGAGATAGAAATTTTCTCTCATAATAATGAGTTAGAGATTATTGGAAAGATTCCCTATTCTGACTCTTTTCCAAAATCTTTAGTTTTACAAAAAACAGTGGTTGAATATGATAAATCAGACATTGGTAAATATGTTGAAGAATGTTGGGCAAAAATTCAAACAAAATTATGAAAAATAACTCACCGCAGAGTCGCGGAGAACGCAAAGATGTTAAATATTATTTTTTGCTTAGAAGATTCTCTTACCCTTCTAATAATTAATATAGAATTTATCTCTGTGTCCTTTGCGTCTCAGCGGTGAAATACAGGAGGAAAAGTGAAAATAGCATTTACAACAAATGGCAAAGGCTGGGATGCCAAAGTAGACACACGTTTTGGGCGTGCAAATGGATTCTTCATATTTGATGAAGATTCAGATAAGGAAGAGTATATCTCAAATGAACAAAACATGAATGCAATGGGAGGAGCTGGAGTTCAGTCAGCACAAAGTATTATCAATCTAAAAGCTGATGCGTTAGTAACTGGAAATATGGGTCCCAGAGCATTTCAAATATTAAATTCTGCTGGAATAAAAATCTATCTTGCAGAAGAAAATTTGACAGTAAAACAAGCTTACGAAGCATTTCGCAATAATGAATTAAAAGAACTTGCAAATCCGAATGTTTCAAGCCATTGGACATAATTCAAATTAAATTTAGGTTGTAAATAATGATTATTTAGGAGAAAATTTAGTATGCAAAAGAATAATGAAGTTGAAAAAGAAAAACAGGAAAGATATCTCAAAGAGAATATTGATAGAATCAAGCATAAGATAATTATTCTCAGCGGAAAGGGTGGCGTTGGCAAAAGTACAGTTGCTGTAAATTTAGCTTATAGCTTAGCAGAAAAAGGCAAAAAAGTCGGCATTCTGGATATAGATATTCACGGACCTTCTACCGCAAAGCTACTGGGCATAGAAGGAAAGGTTTTAACTTCCAGGAAAAAAGGTGATAGACCTGAACCAATTCGGGTGGACGAAAATTTGTATGCACTGACGATTGCCTCACTTTTGGGCAGTCCTGATGACCCAGTTATATGGCGTGGACCTCTTAAGATGAAATTGATAAGACAATTCTTGCAGGATATAGAATGGCCCTCCTTAGATTACCTTATCGTTGATAGTCCTCCTGGGACTGGTGATGAGCCACTTTCTGCTGTTCAGATTATAGGAAAAATGGATGGCTCTGTCATAGTTTCCACACCTCAAGACCTTTCCCTTCTTGATGCACGTAAAACAATAAATTTTTCCCGTAAAGTGAATGTCCCTGTTATTGGAATTATTCAGAATATGACCGCTTTCAAATGCCCTTATTGCGGGAAATTAATTGACATATTTGAGGGTTCAGGAACTGAAAAAGCAGCAAAAGATTTTGGTGTAGAAATCCTGGGTAAAATTCCAATTGATAAAAAAATTGTTGAAACTGGTGATAAAGGTGAACCATATATAAAAGATTATAAAGACTCAGATTCTGCAAAGGCAATGGCAAGTATAGTTGATAAGATAATAGAAAAGATTGAAATATGAACTATGGAGTCGGCGAGTCTCTCGCCGTATGGAGTACTTGACTCCGTCAAGTTTAGGCAACGGAGTTGCCTACTCCAAATATACTATTACAAAGGCGATGATATGCTAAAATTTGCAATACCTACTATAGATAGAAAACTATGTGCACATTTTGGACGGTGTGAAGAATTTGCAATTATTGATGTTCACCCCGTTAGAAATAGTTCCACTAAGCAAAATGCTCCCGACAAATATCGGGAGACTTCTAACGGGGTAAATAACAAAATAACAAATACTCAATTTGTTAAACCGCCTCATCATGAACCTGGAGTTTTCCCCAGATGGCTTCACGAACAAGGTATAACCCATATTATATCAAGTGGAATGGGAAGGCGCGCACAAGCACTGTTTGAACAAAATAATATTGAAGTTTGCATTGGTGCTGAAATGGAAACACCAGAGGAATTAGTTATGGATTTTGTAAATAATAATCTTGTTGTTGGTAAAAATTTATGTGAACATTAAATTCCGTTCCCACAATTATAGAGATTGTATAAAAACAATAATTACACACCCCATTACGATAAATCTTCCTTTAGTAGATTTATCGTAACACCCCTCTCCCACCAAAGGGTGGACAGGCAAGAGGGGATTTCTATCAAAATTGGTATTCGGTTTTGGGCTGAAGATTATGGGTATTTCTCAAAATACTATTTTTCCACATCTTCATGGATTTTTTTAAAAGGATATACTTAAAGCAATTTTCAAACTATACATATAATTTATTCTGATGCCTGATGAATTAATTTGATATTTATTTGCATAACGATTATGTGTGCAGCGTTCTTTCACATTTTCTTCTTGCTTAATCGCAGACACAATGTTACACACAAGACATCTTTATTTATATCAATTCTTTCAAAATCAATTCTCTCAAATTTCCAATATCATCAGTAACAAAGTCTTTATTTTTTGTGAGTGGATAGTTTTGTTCTATTTTCATATTTTCTTCTCTACGATTCTTTATAATTTATCAATTGTTCAAACATTTTACACCAATAATAATAAGCCTCAATTTTTCTTTTCTTTAACTTTTTAAGATGCTTATACATATTGGTGAAATCCTGTTCTTCATACTTTATTTTATCTGAGAATATTTCGGTTTTAGTAAAATCTTTATTCATGATTTTGGCAGCGAGATAAGCTGCTTTTGCAGCAGAAAGAATTGCATCATCTGCTCTGTAAGTAATATCAATAGGAAATCCTTTAAAGCGTTTTAATCCATCTCTCAATTCTTTAAGTTCAGGGGAATCGGATTTTGCTCCACCAGGGAAGTGTGATACTATCAGACTTGTATCAATAATATCTTGCAAGACATCATCTGAATTTTTGGCTAATTTCCTATATCTCAACTCTTTTTCTGCAATTTTCTTAAAAGAAGTGGCTACTACTTCAATATCGTTAAAATGATCGAATAATCTGCCAATATCGAAAAGCTGTTTTATCATTTCCATAGATTTATCAGTTCCGTATTTAATGCCTGTTGTATTGGGAGCAAAAGCAGTAAGCTTATCTCCCAGAATAGAATCAATTGAGGGAGTATTTACTTTTATAATATTATCATGGGTGTCTATCCAGAAAGATTTAATGGGAGTTTTAATCACTTTTGGATAGGAATGTTTTTCAAAAAGGACATCAAGTAAAATGTAATTTTCTCTGCCATCTATCGCTGAATCATAATAAAACTTAGGTAATTAGTCAAAAAACGGACCAAAGTGAATTTTCATCAAATCGTTTAAAAAAATCTTTTGAACATATTTTATTAAGAATATTTAATAAGTGTTCATTTGATTCTTCGGTATTAATATCAATATCAATTGAGAATCTTTGTGGTTTTTTCACGAGTAAAATCAAAGATGTTCCACCTTTAAAAACAAATTGCAGATCATTGATCACTAATTGCTCTACAAGTCCTAAAGATCTGACCATTTTTTCGCATAATATAGGATCGATCTTTCTCTTTTTGCTTCTAAGGGTTTTTATCCAGTCTGAGTTAAAGGAATTTGCCTTAATCATTTCAATAGATCCTTTTCAATCTTTATTTTCGTAATTAGAAAATCTATGATAAGTTTATCTTTTTTTCTCCTGCGACTATAATTAATCAGATTAGAAAGATTTAACTGATATTTAGCAAAGGCATTTTCAAAAATAACCTTTTGTTCATATCCTTTGTAAGCAACTAAATATTTATTATCCGAAAAAAGATCGACCAATATTTTTTCCAATTTCGGGACTTTAACATTTTTTACAGATTGGATTGGTGATTTAGTTATCATAGATTTTATTATAATTGAAGTTTGATTTTCAGAAACATAAGTTTCAGTAACGAATTTATCAGGTTCTATGTAAACATTTTTAAAATAATTATCTAATAACAGATTGAAAACAGAGTTTACCAGATCCTTTTCCACTTCCACAAATATTATTTCATTTGCAGCTTGATGTCTGGAGAATTCATTGAGCCAACTTGAACTCCAGATACAATAAGATATTGAGTTAAAATTCTTTTGTAACAAATGACTAATTTTATAATGTTTATTATTTATTGCGGGTTCAAATATTGTTTTGTTATCCGACAGTTTGAATATACCTCTGGTAACAGAAACAATTATATTATTTTTCTTTAATTCATAAACACGCCAACGAAAGGTTGCTTCTTTTAGTCCGGGAAAGAAACTCTGTTCCAAATAATCATACAATTCTTCCCGGGTAAATGTGTTACAGGAAGAAAAATTCTCTTTTATGTTCTCAATGATTTCGTTCTTAGAATTCTTCAAACCTCACCTCCAACGATAGACACTTTTTAGCTTACAGTGTCAAATGTTGGTATCCTTACAATGCTGTAAAGTTAAAATTATAAACAAGTATTTATGCATCACTATAAACCAATTTATATTTCTTTTATATTTGCAAGATTTTCTACTTTTTATTGTTCCATTTTTTATCCGAAATAAAATCAAGTTAGCAGTATGTACTTCGGTCTTGTGTATAATGTATGTATCCCCGAACAAAAGTTCGTGGATATTTACTTTAGATTTAAAAATTTGTTCGTGGATATGCCAAATTTAGGGTACACACGAACTTTTTTAATCTTGGTATTCTTCAAACTCCCACAATCTATATCTAATCATATTATTTTCTGAATCAAACCAATACCATATGCTAAAAACGCCATTCTCATCATATTCAAAATTTCCCCAATAATTCAACAGGGAACCCTCTATACTATATTCCTTCAATTTTATCCAAACACCATTATTATCATATTCCCAAATTAGATATCCTGTTTGTGCATCACTATTGTTATAAATATTGCAACGAGTTGGAAGATTACTCGCATTATATTGATAATCCGCCCTATACCAGTTCAATGTATTTATTGTATCAGCAGGCACAAAATTTGACCTTCTTATAAGAAAATCATTCTCATCATATTCATACAATTCCAACCCAATTACCTCATCATCGGAATTAAATAGTTCATTACGAATTACCTTATTTTTATCATTATAAACAAAGCTGTCTCTATAAACTTGCAATTCAGGAATCATATTATAGTCCAACATTTTTATTACACGGTATAGAACATTAACTACATAAATATTAACATGCTGGGTATCCTGTCCTCCTCTTCCATCTTCAACTGTGCAGATTATTGAGTATGTTCCTGTTGTATCAGGTGGAATCCATTGAACAGTTGCACCTGTACCTGTAATAGTGCCTGAAACAACTTCCCATTTATATGTTAGATTATCACCATCAGGGTCATTTGCAAAACATGTAATTGTTGTAGTTTGTCCTGTTCTGATTGTATCTGGAACTGCAACTATATTAGTTACTTCAGGTGATTCATTTTTGGGTTCGGTTGAAGATTTACTGCAACCAATAATTGCAAGTAAACAGGCAACTAATAGTAAAGCCACTAATTTTGCTTTCATAAGACACCTCTTTTTGTATTTAATCAATTGATATGATTTGCTTCAAATAAAATTTAAACAATAATGAACGATTCAAAGATGTAAACCACAATAGAAATCAATATACTGGCAAGAGCTGCAGAAAAACAGCCCTTTATCTTTATTTCTTTGAAAAAAACAGATGATAGCATCAACATAAGACCGTTGATAAATATCAAAAAAACCCCAAAAGTAATAATGGCGATTGGGAATGTGAGAACAATAAAAATTGGTCTTATCACAGTATTTACAATTCCAACTACAATAGAAAAAAGCAATGCGGTCTTAAAATCTTTTATTGATATTAACTTTGTAAATTTGCTGACTAAATATACAGATAGACTATAAATTAGAAGGTGTATTATATAATTTATCAAATCAACTCCTTATACACAACTAAAATCTTCTCAATTTTCATTATGCTTATCATAAAAATGTTGAAATCTGCTCTCCTCTCTTGCTTTATCAATTTTTTCAGAATGTGGTCTATCAATTCTATCCTCATAGGGAGACAATTTTTCCGATTGATGTATTCTTTCTAATATTTGCTGAATTTCAGATATTTCTTCTTCATGCGATTTCTTTTTAATCTCTTCTATTGATTGTAACTCTGTATCTGATTCAGGTATTCCGCCAGCAATTATTGCAATATCCATTTTATTATTCATCTCTTTATCATAAATCAGTCCGAAAATAATATTTTTGTTTTCATCTGCTTCTTTATTAATAATTGATGCTATTTTATCAAGTTCAGATGTTTTTAGATCATAGCCAGTGGTTATATTATACAGTATTGCTTTAGATTCAGCCAGGCAGATGTTGCTAATTAACGGATTTGATATTGCTTCTAAAGTGGCTTTTTCAGCTCTATCATCACCTTCGGCTCTGCCAAGGCCAATAAGCGCATAACCCATATATGACAAAACCGTTTTTACATCTGCATAATCAACATTCACATACCCTCTTTTATTAACGATATCGGAAATAGATTTTGCAGCATTATAAAGAACTGCATCTGCCTTCTTAAAAGCTTCATAAAGTTCTATTTCTCCGAACTTTTCCTTTAATCTTTCGTTAGGAATAACAATTAATGAATTCACATTATTCTTTAGGTCATTTATGCCCTTATCGGCATTTTCTCGTCGGATTCTTCCTTCACAAACAAAGGGATATGTTACAATACCAATAGTTAAAATATTACTTTCTTTAGCGATTCTTGCAATAACTGGAGCTGCTCCTGTGCCAGTTCCTCCACCCATTCCAGCAGCTATGAAAACAACTTTTGCATTTAAAATAGCCTTTTTCAGGTCTTCTTCATTTTCTTCAGCAGCCAAAGTTCCTAACTCAGGATTTCCGCCAGCACCAAATCCCTTTAGTAACTTCTTCCCAATTTGAATCTTAGTTTCTGCTAATGAATTATTGAGTACCTGCAAATCAGTATTTATTGCAATGAACTCAACATCCTTTAATTTATTCCCTATCATTGTGTTTATTGCATTATTTCCTGCGCCACCAACACCAATGATTTTAATTTTGGAATCCCCGATTATCCCCGATTTAATCGGGGAGGGGACATCTAACGAATCACTGAATTTTAACATTATTGCCTCATATCAGTAATGTAAAAATAAATTAGTAGCTGAACGAAAAGTCTTTTTTCCTACCTCACCCCAGCCCTCTCCTGTCAAGGAGAGGGAGAAGGAAAGTTCCCATTCTCCTTCTAGGAGAAGGGGTTAGGGGTTGAGGTAAAACAAGCAAAATATTCTAAATTTACCATTTTTTACTAATTTTATTTAGTTTTCGTTCACTCACTAAATTGATTAACCATACATGATTTTAAGTAAAGTCTTGATTAGCAAACCAATCTCTAATTCTAGAAATCATTCTCTCAATGAGTGACTTTTTAGAATTTTTATTAAATGGATCTTTCTCAAAATTTTTCTTTCCCCAATATAATAGCCCAACTCCAGTTGCATATTTTGGGTCTGACAGACTTTCTGTATCTCCATAAATTTCTGCGAAAGAAGGATACCCTGTTTTGGTTGGTAAATCAAATACTTCTTCAAATAATTGGTTAGTGCTTCTCAAATTTGCTGTACCGCCAGTAATAGAAATTCCTGCTGTTATCATTTTTAAATATCTACTTTTATTAATCTCATTATAAGTAAGGTCAGCAATCTTTTGAATGCGAGGATTAATAATCTCAGCAACAAATTTCTGAGAACGTTTAGTTGCAGGACGTCCACCAATGCCGGGAATTTCAATTTTTATATTTTCATCTGCGTGGTCAGGATGGGCATATCCATATTCAATCTTAATTTTTTCAGCTTCAACCTTTGGGGTCCGCAACCCAATTGCAAGGTCATTTGTAATATCCTCTCCACCAAGAGGAATAATACAACTAAATCTGATACTTTTCTTGTAATATATAGATATATCAGTTGTTCCACCTCCAATATCCACAAGTATTGAGCCCAATTCTCTTTCATCCTGATTCAATACTGCCATTGAAGAAGCGATGGGCTGTAAGACAACATCTTTAACATTTAGACCTATTCTTTGGATGCTTCTATAAATATTGTTTAAAGAATTTATATCAGCAGTAACAATATGTACATCAGCTTCAAATCGTCTTCCAGATATTCCAATTGGGTCAAGAATGCCAGGTATTCCATCAACTGTAAAGAATTGAGGTTCTGCGTGTATAATTCTTCTATCACTTGAAATTGGTTTATTCTTTTCTGCATCTTCAACAACCCTTTTAATCTCATTTTCTGTAACTTCATAGTCGTTAAGCTCATTAGAATATCTGCTTTTGCTTTCTATATTTGCAATACCATGACCTACATAACTTCTTATGAGTTCACCACCTACACCAATAAAAACATTTTGTGCATCTCTACCTGACATTTTTTCTGCTTCTTTTATAGCCTTATCCATTGAATCAGATGCAGCACGAATATTCTTTATCATCCCTTGTGACAGGCCTTCAGACTTATTTTCGCCAATCCCACAAATCTTAAGCTTATTGTTCTTATCAAGAATTGATATAAGACAACAAATCTTGGTTGTTCCAATGTCAAGTGCAGTTATTATCTTTTCTTTCGCCATCTTACCTTAATATAATTATCTCGTTCTCCTGGTCAGAAAACCTCAAATCAATTTCAGAAAAATTCGCAATCCCAAAATTTTGATAAGCAAATATTAACTTATCAATTCTTTCTTGAAATTTTTCAGAGCCTAACAAAAATTTTACATTCCTTGCATTTTCAATCAGTATAACTTCTCCATCCTCTATATCAAATTCTGAAATTCTGTCAACAAAATCTGGATTTTTCTGCTTTATATAATTATATATATTTAACATAACTTTTATGTTTTTATCAGAAATAGTTCTCCCAAATGTCAAATTATTTGTATTTATTCCTTTGAAAATAGGCAAATCATTTTGTGCGCTATTCTTTGCATAATCTAAAACAACTCCCTCATTATCAATTAGATACATTGTGTCATCGGAAGAACTTAAGCATGCTATTGGAATTCTTTCTTGAATTAATATTTTTAGAGTATTTGGAATTTGTCTGATAACCTTAAAAGATTTTATTCTTGTATATTCTGACAAAATTTCCTTTATTATGTTATCATTTACCGCAAACAGATTTTTTGCTTCAATACTTGCTAATCTGAGATATAATAAATTTTCATTAATGTAGTGTGTCCCTTTGATTTCTATTTCTTTAATATTTAATAAATTCCAATGTGATAATCCATAAAGTGAGAGATATGCAAAAGTGAGTGCTAAAACCAAAAACAATATTAGCAAGTAAAAAAAGGAGAGAATTCTACTCTTTTTTACCTTGTTACTTCTTCTTTTATATACTTTTCTATTAATCTGCATCAGAAAAATCTCCCCAAAATTTAACTTCTGGTTCAAGCTTGATATTAAACTTTTTGAATACTTTCATCCTCATTATTTTTATAAGCTTATAAATATCATTTGAAGTCGCTTTACCGATATTGATAATAAAATTTGCATGCTTTTCAGAGATTTGTGCATCTCCAATTCTATATCCTTTTAGTCCACACTTCTCAAGCAACTCACCGGCATAATAATCATCACCGTTTTTGAAAACTGAACCAAAAGTATGACAATCCAAAAGAAATTTAGAGCTTCTATTAAAGAAATACTCCTTACATAGATCTTCAACCTTCTTTTGAGGCTCCCTTTTTATTTTGAAAACTGCCTCAATAATTATATAATTGCTCCTCTTAAAATCAATTTTGCGATAATTAAAGTGCATATTCTCTGATGATATTTTTTCTAATTCTCCATTCTCATTAATAATGACAATTTCTTTAATCATTTCAGCTATTGAATGGTCAAATGCCCCGGCATTCATTACAACTATTCCGCCTATTGTTCCCGGTATGCCACTCAAAAATTCAAGTCCACTTAATCCATATTTTTGACACATTTCCAAAAGATGAGACACTTCAATATTTGCAGAAACAAATAGATAATTGCTTTCACAATATAGTTTCTGAGGAATTTTCTTTAGAGAAATTACTACGTCATCAAAGCCATTTTCTGAAACCAGTAGATTTGAACCGTTTCCAATCACATTATATCTTATCTCATTTTTACAGATGAATTCAAAAACATTTCTCAAAATATCTAAACCTGGTAATTCAATGAAACATCCTGCACTTCCACCAGTCCTTATAGTTGTATAATTTTTTAATGGATGATTAAAAAAAGTATATTTATTAAGATTTTTTCTTAGGATATAATTTTTGAATAACTTTATATTTTGCATAATAAAGTAAGCTAATCTTTTTTGTTTTTAGTTTTCACATTTTTTCCCAACATAGAGAGAAACTTCTCGCTAACTTTATAAATATCACCAGCTCCCATTGTGATTACAATATCTCCGCTTTTTGTTATCTCCAATAATTTATTTGGGACATCTTCTTTATTTTCTATGTATATAACATTTGTATTCCCTTGTTTGATTGCCGAATCCACAATAAGTTTTCCATTTATTCCTAGAATAGCCGTTTCTCTTGCTGGATACACATCAGTAACAATCAATAAATCAGATAAAGAGAGGGTCCTGGCAAATTCTTCATAGAACTTTTGAGTCCTGGAGTAAAGATGTGGTTGAAATACTACAACAATTCTTCTGATTGAGCTATTTCTGATTCCTTTTAAAGTAGCCATAATTTCAGTCGGATGATGTGCATAATCATCGTAAACCAAGATATCATTTATGCAGCCTTTTTTCTCAAATCTGCGATATACACCTTTGAACTTTGCAAGACCATTGCGAATGTAATTAAAGGAGATTTCTAATTCTAATGCAACGGTCGCTGCTAAAAGCGAATTTTTAATATTGTGAATACCAGGAAGCTGAAGGTGAATTGGACCCAATCTTTTCTTTTCATATACTAAATCATATTGCGAGGTAAAATTCTTAAATTTTATATTAATAGCTCTGACATTAGCTTCTGAGTCAACTCCATAAGTACATAATCTTTTTTCAAACTGTGGAATTATTTCTTTTATTTTTTTATCATCAAGACAGGCGATAATTAGTCCAAAAAAGGGAACAGAATTGGCATACTGCAGGAATGCAGTTTCTAAGTCTTTTATAGTTGGATAGCAGTCCAGATGCTCTGGCTCAATATTAGTAATTCCAGCAATAATAGGACTCAGAGTAAGAAAGGAATGGTCAAATTCATCAGCTTCCACTACTATATACTTTGAATTTCCCAGGACGGATGTAGAATTAAAATTTTTTACCTTCCCACCAATAATAAGTGTTGGTTTCAGTCCTGCTTCTGCTAAAATCATTCCAACCATTGAAGTGGTTGTGGTCTTACCATGAGTGCCTGCTATACTTATACCATATTTCATTCGCATCAATTCAGAAAGCATCTCAGCTCTTCTAATTACAGGTATTTTCTTTGTCAAAGCAGTTCTTATTTCAATATTGTCACTTTTTATGGCAGAAGATTTAACGACAACATCTGCATCAGTAATATGCTTTGAATTATGACAATAATATACTTTAGCTCCCATTCTCTCCAATTTTTCAGTTACTGGAGTCTTTAACAAATCAGAACCTGTTATCTTATAACCATAATTTAGAAGCAGTTCTGCTATTCCACTCATACCAATACCGCCAATTCCAACAAAATGAATTATTTTAGTTTTTCCTAACATCTTTATTGCTTTCTAATAAATTGAATTATATCTTCAACAATTCTCGCGGCTGAGTCATATATTGACAGAGTCTTTATTGAATCTGACATTTTTATTAGTTTGTTTTTATTATTTATTAAATCAAGTATTTTTTGTAAAAGTAATTGAGGATTTAATTCTTGTTCTGTAATAATTTCAGCTGCACCTTTTTTCATAAAGCTTTTGGCGTTTTTCAGTTGATGCTGGCCTGCAGAATATGGGAAAGGAATTAGTATCGCAGGTAATCCAAAATGTGATATTTCACTTAATGAAATTGCACCAGCACGACATATTACTAAATCAGATGCTGAGTAAGCATATTCAATATTGTTAAAGAACGGTTGAACTATTAATCCTTTTCTAATACCATATTTATTTTTTACCCTTTCAAAATCAAGGAAACCAGTTTGAAAAATTATTTGAATATCATTACTTAATATATCATTAATAATTCCATAAAAGTTTACATTTAATGCATGCGAGCCTTGACTTCCACCATAAATAAATATTGTTTTCTTATTTTCAAATTTCCAGAAGTTTAGAGCTTCTTCCTTACTAATTTTTTCAAATTTTCTAATTGGATTTCCTGTATATTTGATTTTTGTTCCGACAAGTCGGGATGATTTAAAATATTGTTTGGCATCTTTATTTCCTAAATATAGCCTTTTACAGGATTTAGCTAATAACCTTGTACTGATTCCAGGAAAGCTATTTTGCTCTTGCAAAAAAATCGGTAGCTGAAGATATAAAGCAGCTAAGCCTGCTGCTCCAGATACAAATCCACCACATCCTATAAATATATCAGTATTCATTTTATTAAATATTCTTTTTGTCTGTTCTATACTTTCTAACAAATAGAAAGGAAAAAGTAAGTTTTTGAAAGTAAGATAGCGATAGAGCCTTTGGGCATTTATTTTAACCACTTTAAAATTGTATTTTGGTATGATTATATTCTCAATTCCATTCCGGGCACCAATAAAAATTATCTTCACATTATCAAATTTATTAATGAATCCTTCTGCTATGGAAATGCCCGGGAAAATATGGCCTCCGGTTCCTCCAGCAGCAATAGCAATGTTAATCATATCTCATGACCTATTATTATTTAATCTTGCTCTACGACTGGCATTAAGAATAGTCGCAATTGATATTGAATCCGCAAGCAATGCAGAACCACCATAACTTATAAATGGCAGACTAACACCCGTTGATGGTATCAAACTTGTAACAACTCCGATATTAATAATAACATTATATGCAAAATTAAAAGTGAGTCCTGCAATAAGGAGCGTATAGAAAAGGTCATTAGACCTTTGTGCCAATGTAAAACAACCTAAAATAAGAATTAGATATAAAGCAATTAATAAAGTTGTGCCTAAAAATCCAAACTCTTCGCCAAATATTGCAAAAATGTAATCGGTCTTTGCAAATGGCAAATAGAAAAGTTTTGCTCGCCCCTGATTGCTTCCTCTACCGTATAATCTTCCATTAGACAGAGCAACTAATGATTCACGAGGTTGATAGCAATATTTTTCTTCTACCTCTTTACTTAATTGCTTGCCAGAAACAAATTTTGAAAATGCCGAATATCGTGCTGTCCTATATTCTGGTCCAAACTTGAATACCAATATTACCACTAAAATAGCCAAAGAAGCTATAAAAAAAATAGTTGATACTTTTATTCTTCCAACAAATAGTATGCTTAGATAAATTAAAAAAAGAATTGCAGCAGTACTTAAATCCGGTTCTTTATAAATTAAAAAAAAGCATATTAAAGGAAAGATAATTATAGGTTCAAATTTCTTTAAAAATTGAATTGGTTTTGACTGTTCTATCAAATTCTTATTTTTTACAAGAAAATGGGATAGATAAAATATTAACATTAGTCTAACAAATGTGCTTGGTTGAAATCTAATTGGGCCTATATGAAGCCATCTAATTGAGTAATTTATACAAACTCCTAAACCTGGCAAAAAAACTGCAAATAGTAATAGTAATCCTAAAATTATAATGGGGAAAGCAAACTTTCTCAGCTTTTTCAAATCTATAAAAAGGAATATGAAAAAGAAAATGATAGATATTCCTGTCCATATTAATTGCTTTAAAAAATCATAATTATTGAAACGAAATGAACTGATATTACCTATCAGTATAAGTCCAAGTAAAACCAGAATAATACAGATATAAACAATAGAATCTTCAATTATCTTTGTGGCGATTTTCATTCTCTTTTTGTAAGTCAAAAACTATCTCTTTAAATTTTCTTCCGCGCTCCTCAAAGTTTTTAAACATATCATAACTTGCACAACCTGGTGATAGAAGAACATAATCTCCTTTATTAGCAATTTCAAAAGCCTTTTTAGTAGCATCTCTTAAATTCTTAACAATATGTATTTTTACAACATCTGAAAAGGTTTTATATAAAATGTCTTTTGTCTGACCAAATACTACAAGATTTCTTACATTTTCTTTTATGTATAATTTCAGAGGAGAAAAATCTTCATTCTTACTTGAACCCCCCATAATCAAGTTTATTGGAGCATTCAAGGCTTGGAGAGCAGTCTTTACAGAAGCGCCATTTGTTGCTTTGGAGTCATTTATAAAATTTATTCCCTTTATTGAGATAATGGATTCCAAGCGATGCCTCAGTCCTGAAAAAGTTAAAATCCCGTCTGAAATCTCATTTGAATCTAACCCACAGTGATAGCATGCAATAGCTGATGCAGAAATATTGCTTACATTATGTAATCCCATAACAGGCAAATCTTCAAAACTAATCTTAATTTTAGGTTGATTCGGATATTGAATTATAAACTGATTATTTTCTACAAAAATATTTTGATTAATCGGTTTATTAAGACTAAAAAATTCCTTCTGAACCTCAAAACCATTTGCGATATTTTTACAAATAGAATCGTCGTAATTTAAAATAGTAAGTTCATTTTCAGTTTGATTTAATAAAATTTTTGATTTAGATTCAACATAATTATTGAAATTTTTATATCTATCTAAATGGTCGGGAGTAACATTTAAAATAATGCTGATGTCTGGTTTAAATTCAAATATTGTATCCAATTGAAAACTACTAATTTCCAAGACTATGAAATCATAAATGTCTTTCTCTATTTGAAATGATGTAAAGGCATGTCCAATATTTCCACCAAGAATAGCGTTTTTGCCAGCTTTTTTTAATATATGATAAATCAATGTAGCTGTAGTGCTTTTGCCATTTGAACCAGTAACAGCAATTATTTTACAGTTGAAATCTTTCACAATTTGATAACCAAGTTCAATCTCACTCCAAACAGGTATTCCTTTTTTGGCTGCTTTTTTTAATATTGAAATGTTTGTCTGAACGCCAGGACTAATAATTATTAAATCAGAATTAAGAACTTTCGCGGTATGTCCACCCGATTCAAATTCATAATCTTTTAAGAATTGTGTATCAATCCCTGCGAACGCTGTGACAGATTCATTTTTCGGTTTAATTTCTGAAAGAAAAGGTATTGCTCCTAATTTTTTTAATTTAATTGCGACTGAGATACCGCTGCAAGCCATACCCAGAATTGCAACTCTCTTATCTTTGAAATTCATGTTATCTTAATTTTAATGTAAGAAGTCCTAAAGCAGTCAGAAACATTGCAATAATCCAAAACCGTATAACAATTTTCTCCTCTGACCAACCTTTTAATTCAAAATGGTGATGAATTGGCGCACATAAAAAAACTCTTTTCCCTTTACCAGTTTTAATCCGTGTATGCCTGAAATATAATCTCTGGATTAAAGAAGAAACTGCTTCAATAACAAACACGGCACTAATGATAAGAAAGAATATTTCTTCTTTAATCAGAATTGCAAGCACTGCAAGTATTCCTCCCATAGAGAGTGCACCAGTGTCACCCATAAAAATTGAGGCAGGCTTTATATTAAACCAGAGAAATCCTAAAATTGTCCCTATAATTGCAGAGGTAAAAATCGTGAGTTCACCCGCTTCTTTTATAAATTCAATTCTCAAATACTTTGCAATAACAAAATTACCCTTAACATAACACATAACACCTAATCCAAAGGCAGTCAACGCGATACACCCGGCAGCCAGACCATCCAAACCATCAGTTAAGTTTACTGCATTTGAGTAAAATGTAACAAATAATGCAACAAACGGAATAAAAAATATTCCTAATGAAAAAGATGTATTTTTCAAAAACGGTATGTTTATCTGAGTAATTGTATTTGTCTTTTCATAACCAAGATATAAAACAAATGCAATAATTAACCCTAAAACAATCTGACCTGATATTTTATATTTTTCTATTAAGCCTTCTTCTGCATGTTGTACATTTTTTAGATAATCATCCCAAAACCCTAAACCTGCCAGCCATAATGTCACTAATATGGCTATTAAAACATAGGGATTTGTTAAATTGTTCCAAAGAAGGGCAGAAAGAATCAAGCCCATACCAATAATAATTCCACCCATTGTTGGGGTCCCCTTTTTTGCCTTATGAGAAACTGGTAAATAATCGCTAATAGCTTCAGTTATCTGGTACTTACGCAATGCTTTTATGATTTTAGGACCAAAAATAAAGCATATTAAGATCGCAGTTAGAAAGGCACCGACTGCACGAAATGTAATATATTGAAACACATTAAAAATTGTATGATACTTAACCAGAGGATATAATATATGATAAAACATTAGTCAACCAACCTTTCTACAATTTTTTCCATCTCTAAAGCTCGGGAACCTTTAACTAAAATAGCAGACTGTTTCGGGAAATGAAAATTTCCGGCATTTCCAACAAATTCATCAATTGAATTATAATGATTGCTGCTATTAAATTCTCGCGATAATTCACCAATTGAAATAACCCTATTTAATTTCATCTTTTCTAATAAATTTCCAATTTGTTTATGAAACTCAATACTTTTGTCCCCCAATTCTAACATATCGCCTAAAATAGCAAATTTATAGAGATTATGTGTACTAACCAAATAACTTAATGCAGCACGCATTGAAACAGGATTCGCATTGTAACAATCAGCAATAATCATCCAATCATTAATCTTATTGTGAAGTATTTCCATTCTTAAATTAATCTCTGGTTTTTGTAATAATCCCTCCTGAATTTCTTTGTGAGTTAAACCAAATTCTTTTCCAAGAATAATTGCAGGAATAGCATTAAATATATTGTGTTTGCCATTGTTAAATATGAAATAGCTTTCGTCATTTAATTTGAATGAAAGTCTCTCATTTTCTAAATCTATTGAAGAAAGTTCAAAATCATTATTGCCTATTCCATAAGAAATGTAATTTTCACAACCTTTATATTCGTGAAGAAATTTTATATCTCCATTAAAGATTTTTAAACTTCGTTCTGACGAATATTTGAAAATATCAAATTTTTCTTTGAAAACACCTTCAATGTCTTGAAAAAATTCCAGATGCGATTCGCCTATACTTGTAATAATTGAGATATTTGGGTCGCAAATTTGTGTTAAACTTTTAATCTCACCAAAGCGATTAGTGCCAAGTTCCAATATTGAAATCTCATGCGAATTATTCATATCAAAAATTGATAAAGGTAATCCAACAACAGTATTGAAGTTCCCTTTTGTCTTATGAACATTATATTTTATTGATAACACATTTGCTATAAACTCTTTTGTTAATGTCTTACCTACAGACCCGGTAATTCCAACAACAGGTAATTCAAATTGTTTTTTATAATATTTTGCCAATTTACCCAATGCCGTTAAAGTATTATCAACATATATTAATTTTTTATCCTTTCTGATGTTCGGAGGTGTATATTCCACAACTGCAATCTGTGCCCCATTCTTTAAAGCTTCAGATACAAAGTTGTGACCATCATAATTTTCCCCTTTAAGAGCAAAAAAAATTGAATTTATATTTTTTAAATCCCTTTCGTTTATTTTTCTGCTATCAGTAAAAATCCTGTTAACTAATATATCTGCCTTATTTCCAGTTTTTCCATTTATGGCTGTGACAATTTCTTTAATACTTATTTCTTTCATGAATTTAGATTCCTATTCTGCTTTTTTATCAAACAGTGAAAAATATATAAATATAATATTTTTCAGGCATTAAAAAAACAACATTCTTTTCATGCCAAAGGCAGATCCTTCGGATATTACATAGACTTTTAAAAGAATTGTTTAGTCAAGTTAATCGCAAGCTTTCTAAAAATTTTGCACAAGATTTTCTTTAGATTTGTCCTCAGCAATAATCATTATTGGAAATTTTTCCAGCATAGATGTCCCTGGTTTTGGGAACTGATTAGTTACAAATTCTCCATTTCCAAAAATAGTATAAGAGAGATTTTTCCCTGACAAAAATTTTTCTAATTCTGAAATCTGTAAGCCAACACAATCAGGCACTAAAACATAATCTTGACTAACTTGATTAATCACATTAATTAAATTAGAATTGGAAAGGACGGTAATTTCCTCAACGATTTTCTTAAAAGTAGGCGCTGCACAAATGCTCCCGAACCGATGGTCATAATCTGGTTCATCAAAAATTATTAGCATTACAATTTGTGGGTCTTCAACAGGAAAGAATCCAACAAAACTTGAAATATATTTATTTTCGTCATAACCAGTCCCATCAATTTTTTTCTTCTCAGCCGTTCCGGTTTTTCCTGCAATATTTACAAAGTCTAATTTTGCATTAATTCCAAAGCCATCATCTACAACAGCTTTAAGAAATGTTTTCAATGTATCCAAAGCATTAGTATTGGAAATTTGTTTTATAACTTCCTTTTTTGATTCAAATAAAACATCACCTTCATTATTGACAATCTTTTTAATTATTTGCGGCTGTAGCAGATTCCCACCATTAGCTAAAGCACCATAGGCAAAAACTAATTGTATGGCAGTCACAGAAATTTCCTGTCCAAATGAAAGTGAATGAAGGGAATATTTTGACCACTCTGATGGCTTGTAAAGAATGCCCGAGCTTTCTCCATTTAATGTGATTCCTGTTTTGTTTCCAAAACCCAGTTCTATCATTCTATTATATAAATTGGCTTTAGTCAACTTATCCGCTATTCGTGTTATACCAACATTACTTGAATGAACAATCACATCCTTAAATGTTAATTCTTTATATGGCTTTACATCAGAAATGACCCTTCTTCCTATCTTTCGTGTACGGCAATCAATAATATCTGTGGATTTGAACAAACCCTTTTCAATAGCTAATAGAGCGGTTATAGGTTTTAATGTTGACCCTGGTTCAAATAACCAATTAATCGGAAATATTGGCATAGAATGTTTAGTTCTTATAGAAGCATTCAAATTCTCTGATGAGATTCCACTCATTGCGAGAATGTCACCATTTTTCGGTGAAATTATGATACCGATTGCATTCTTCGCATTGTAATCTTTTAAACCTTCTTTTAAATTTCTTTCCAAAATTGATTGCATATGAGCATCAATAGACAGATAGACCGAATTTCCTTTAATAGGCTTTTGAGTATCCATATTAGTGAAATGATAATGCCAACCTGTACCATATTGGATAACTTCAGCCCATCCATCAATACCAGTTAGCTCTTTATCAAAAGTTCCTTCAACACCACATAGACCACTTCCATTTGTATAATAGCCTATCAAGGCACCAGCCAAATTTCCCAATGGATATACTCTTACTGACGGTTGTTTATAGAAATTTATTCCAACAATCTTGCTTTTCTCTAGTTCAGATAATATATTATTCTTATTAATAACATCTATATTTGTTGAAAGCTCAAATCCATTTGGATAATTATAGGCAAAATTCTTAATTCTCTTTTCATAAATACTTGGTGAGTTATCCGTATATCGGGCTATTATTTCAGAAATTGTTTTGTATATTATCTGTTTTTCATCCGCAAGACCCGATTCTATCCCCGATTCACCCTTCGCAGTGCTACGGAGAACGGGTATATCGGGGTCTCGGAGCTGGCGGACAGAATCAGTATAACTCCAATGAGTAATTGCTGGACAAAGTTCAAGTTTAAATACTTTCTTATTTTCAACAAAAGGTATGCCATTACGGTCATAGATAATTCCACGTTCAGCTGGAATCACTATTTTTTTGTTTTTGTAACGATAATATTTGTTAAAGTAATTGTATGTATCTAAAATTTGAATAGAGTAAAGTCTGTATATAATTAATAAAAAAATGCTCACAAAAATAATTTTTATAACAAAGATACGACCTTTACAAGTTAGCATTTTTAATCAGCCTACTCCGTATTATGTATACAAAAATTTTGGAACCACTCAATTTACTTATCTGAATCTATTAAATTTTAATAGATTACAGACATATTGTTTCGTATCATTTATCAGCAGCAATAGCTTCTGGAGAAAGGAAATTTTGAAAAGTATACTTGAAGTCACTTTTATTAATCCGACATTTTTGGACACAGATAATATCATCCGGTTTAGGAAATTCCATATCAAGTTCGTTTATTGCAATACAAATTATACGAGTATCGTTTGAGAGTTCATTTATTCTATTTTCCAGATTAGAAATAATATCCTTATAATTCTGTGCTACATTATCCAGTTCGTATATTGTCTTTTGCTGTGATATGCAAGTGTATTTCAACCAGATTGATGTTACAATAAAGGAAAAGATTAAGATAAAAATTATAAGTGTTATCAATCGTTTATAATTCATTTTAACATCTCTCTGCTACCCTTAGTTTCGCGCTTCTTGCTCGTGGGTTTTTCTCTATCTCTCTGGCAGAAGGCATCCTGGGGTGTTTAGTAATAATTTTCAGCCTTTGTTCCTTATTGCATACACATTTTGGGAAACTTGGAGGACATATACATTTCAGATTCTCATATTTGAAGAAGTTCTTTACAATTCTATCTTCTAATGAATGATAAGAAATAACAACAATTCTACTACCCTTCTTCAGTACAGGCACGGCACTCTCTAATCCTTTTTGAAGAGAATCCAATTCTTTATTAACTTCAATTCGTATTGCCTGGAAAACTCGGGCAATGGATTTAATTGAATATCTCTTTGGAATAACATCTTCAATTAATTCTCGTAACTGAAATGTGGTTTTGATAGGCTTTTTAGTTCTTGATTCAACTATCTTCTTAGTAATTCTTTTCCAATACCTATCTTCCCCATATTCATGTATAACTCTTGCTAATTCAGTTTTGGGATAAAAGTTTACTACTTCATAGGCAGAAACATTCCCATTCTGGTTCATCCGCATATCTAATCTTGCATTATGGGAAAAACTAAATCCTCTATTATTTGTAATAATCTGATGTGAGGATATACCTAAATCAAATAGTATTCCATCAATACTATCTATACGGTTTAATGCTAATGCAGAGGATAAATAGGAAAAATTTTTATTAACAAATATAATTCTGTTCTCCTTTGCAAGTGGGCGGATTAGTTTTAGTTTAGCATATTCAATAGCATCTTTATCTGCATCAAATGCGACAACAGTAATATCATCTACGGCTTCAAACATAGCTGATAGATGTCCTCCACCACCAAGTGTTGCATCTACATAAATTCCTTTACTTTTAATTTTCAAGAAATCTATCGCTTCTTTTCTAAAGACTGGAGTATGAAAATTATTCATCATAATATATGGTCATTCCTTTGAAGTATCATATCATATTCTTTATCAATTTCAGCAAGATACTTCTTAAAATTGTCAGGATTCCATAACGAGAAATAATTTCCCTCGCCTAAAATTATGGCTTTGTCAGTAATGTTTGCAATATCTAACAAGTTTTTCGGTAGAAGAATACGGCCTGGTCCTTCAACAGTAAGTAATGTCGCATAAATTCTAAATTTCTTTAACAAATCCTTCTCTTCGTCAGTTCCTTTTTCTAACTTTGACTCTAAATCCTTCCATCTATCCCATGGAAAAATATAGATAGTATTTTGCCTTCCCCTAATTGCAATAACTTGCATTCGTGATGCTGAGGAAAATAGTCTTCTAAAAGATTGTGGGATGCTGACTCTACGATTCGTTATAGAATTTTCAAATTGACCTAAAAAAGTGCCAGACATTATACCTCCATTAATACCAAAAAATGAATCATTTTGAATAATTTTGACATTTATAACCATTTAGGAAACTTTTTAGAGAAGTTGTCAAATTTTTTTTTATTTTTTTGTAAAATTTAACTAAATGTTTAAAAAAATATAGGACTGCAATAGATTTGACAAATGCTGTAATATGCTATGATAGTTTTACTTATAGAGAATTACAGGAATAATTAAGGTATTTTTATTAAAAAATTAGTAAACGAAAAAAACTTTATAAAGTGACAAACCTATGACACTTTTTACGAAACTTGGAATATTACGCAATGAAATATTTCAAAAAAATTTCAAAATAATCTGGAAATAAAAATGTTAAATTAAACTATTATAAACTATTTCTCCATCAATGACTGTCATATATGGGCTTGCACTAAGCCAAAAAGATGAATCGTATTTTGTATAATCATCAATAACAATCAAATCAGCTAATTTGCCTTTAGTTATAGAACCAATCTTATCATCATTTTTTGAGCTATATGCAGCCCACAGTGTATATGACTTTATAGCCTCTTCAATTGTAATTCTCTGTTCAGGTATCCAGGTTAGATTATCAGGATTGCTTTGATATTTTCTTTCTATCGCAGAATAAATTCCTAGAAATGGATTGTGAGTTTCAATTGGCACATCCGAACCAAAACCAATTTTTGCACCATAATCCAAAAGTGAACGAAATGGATAGGAATTTCTTTCATACTTACCCCAATATTTTTCAGCAATTTTTGCATCAAGACTGATATGTATTGGCTGCATAGAGCAAAATATTTTCTCGTCAGCAACTCTTTTCTGGTCAGATGGAATTATACATTGGCAATGTTCAATACGGTGTAAAAGCTTTTTATCGGCAAGTTCTTTATTTCTGTTTGCTTTAATAATTGCATTTATTACGATATTATTACTTCTATCTCCAATGGAATGGGTAGAAGTAGAAATCCCATTTCTTCCTGCTTTTACAATCAAATCATAAAAGTCATCTTCACTTCTTATTAAAATACCGTAATTAACTTTATTTTTCAAATACGGATGGAACATATACGCGGTTTGTGAACCAAGCGAGCCATCCATAAATAACTTCACGCCACCGAATTTCAACCAATCATCCCCGGTATAAGATTTGATTCCATTTGCAATCATTTCGTCAAGCAATTCTAATGGAAAATGCCAACAAACTCTCATCTTGAGTTCGTCTTTATTTAATAATGAGGAGAATAGTTTATATGCATTTTCCCTTTCCATACTATGGATACCAGTTAAACCAAAACTATAAGCTTCAGTAATAGCTTCTTTTAACAATTTCTCTTGAATATCAAAAGGCAATTCAGGTCTGATATTATCTATCAATTTCCAGGCATTTTCGTACAAAAACCCATCTGGAGTTCCATCAGGGAAAAAGCCAATCTTTCCGCCAGCAGGATTTTCAGAATTTTTATTAATTCCCATTTTTTCTAATGCCTTTGAATTACACAAAAATGTATGCCTATCTTTATTGGCTAAAGATACCGGTATATCAGGAAATATATCATCAATAAAATATCGATTAAATCCTCTACTATCTGGCCATATATTTTTGTTCCACCCAGTTCCACTGACCCATTTTACATCAGATTTAATTGTCTGTTTGAAATCCAACAATTTTTGCCTTAATTCATCCATACTTTTCGTTTCGGAAAGATCAATTTTAGCTTTTGATAATGCATAATTTACAAAATGTGTATGTGTATCTATGAAGCCTGGAAGTAAAATCTTTCCTTTTAAATCGATTGTAATTGTATCTTTCGCTATTTCAAAATTTTGATTGCTTTTGTTTCCTACATATTCAATTTTGTTTCCTTTAACATAAACTGTATCAGCAAAAGGTTGTGACACATCTTGAGTTAAAACTTTTCCGTTATAAAATAAAATATTCATACCTACACCATAATAATAAAAAATGGAGCGGGTAACGAGATTCGGACTCGCGACTCTTAGCTTGGGAAGCTAATACTCTACCACTGAGTTATACCCGCTCTTTTAATTAACTATTATATCGTTAATAACGAAATATGTATTACATAATATCAACAATATAGCAACAAAATATACAAATTTCTTGGCATTTTTTAATTAAATGAAATGTTTAAAATTTTTTTATAAAAAATAAAATTAATATGAATATGTCAATAATTATTTTTATAACTTGTTAATTTTTTATTAATAAAAAGAACCAAATTCATTACAATAATTTATAAATTTTCCAATAAAATATAATTGTGTTCTTATAATCATCATCAGGTTAATAAAAATATTCTGTTGGTGTTTTTTCTAAAACAAAACATATATTTAATTAGGTTGGAAAAAAAAGAGCCTGCAATCTCACAAGCTCCAATCTTAATATTGTTTTGACTTTTTTATAATGTTATTTTCTAGTTTTTTTAAAACTAAATAAAAAAGGGGGAATACTTCCCGCTAACATTGCTTAAGATAACTAAAATATTCTTCTCGGCTCATCTTAGCAGTTCGCATACATGATTATATTTCATCTAAAATAACTGAATCATGAGTTGGAATAATAATTGGATGAATACATCCTTTTTTTACATAAGCTCTATGAGAACCCTTTTGACGCTTAAATTTAAAACCAGCTTTAAGGAAAATACATTCTACAATTTTCCAATGAATTGAGGTTATGCGTGGCATGGTTTACTATCTGTAGTATCTGATAGAAGATAGAGTGGAATTGTGATAGAATCTTCTTCTTTAGCTCTATGAATTGATTTCTCACTTTTTGGAACATTTTTAAAACCACATTCCTTTAATACAGCATCTAATGTTCCTTGCTCAAAACAGGTTTCAAGAAAAAGTGAAATTGATTCAATTAAATTCTTTTTAGCTTTGGGATAAGTTTCTCCGTGAGAATAGATATCTAATATGGGACATTTTGCAACATACCATTTTTCTTTTTTTGTAATTGCCAAAGGCAATTTAAATTTCATATTTAAAACTGCCATCTTATACCTCGCTTAATGCTTTCTTAGGTTTAAAAAAAATAATTTCTTATACAAAAAATATTATACTTTAATTAATTATTATTTGTCAAATTTATTAAAATAAAAAAGATAATTTTTCTCGCCAACAACTTTGCATAATGTTATTATCTTGTGTAAATTTCATCTCTTATGTCCAGATTTCACAGTCATTTTTTTTCTTTACACTACCGTAATATTCTTCTAACAATTTTTTTATTTGTCTGATTGGTCTTCTTTATCCAATTTCTTTGTTATCTTTTTTAACATTTTCTGCTAAATCTGCTACTATATAATTTATATCATTTAATTTTTTATCTAACTCGGATAATAATCTTTTGTTTTTTACAACATAATTCCAAAGAATAATACCAATTATTAACAAAACAAGTAATAGAAAAAGAACCTGTGATATACTGTCTTTCATCTTTAACAATATAGTTGCCAGTGCAGTTTCCATTTTTCCTCCAAATTAGTAAATGTTATTAATCTACCAGCATAAAGAAAATATATTATAGAGCATTATTTTGTGTCAAGTCTTCTTAATTTGTTAATTTTTACCATCATTTAAGCAAAATGCCTTTCTTTTAACCAATACACAACAAAAACTCGTTACTTCTTAAGCTTAATAAATTAATAAAAAAATAATATGAAACGTTCATGTCCCGAAAAAAATCGGGACACAAAGGAGAATGAAAATATCATTGTAAGCATTCCCAAGCTGGGGCTTGGGAATGAGTTTGTTTATTTTTTTTCTTTGTGCCTTTGTGGTTAGAAAGGATTTACATATGAAATCTTATCATTTCTTTCAATCATCAAAGTAATCTAATTTCATCTTGATGTCCAGAACAGGACTCCCATCAATTGCATCAAGACCTTCAACATAGAGAGTTGTCCCCTCAATTTTTATTAATTTCACATCCTGAATTGCTATTTTGGAAAGCCTATGCGGGGTGCGTGAAGCAAAAACACCAACTTTCTTCCCATCATAACCTCTATTAAATACAGATTTAATCTGTCTTGTTTTATGAAGATAATAAATAATTGTTAAATACTTCTCATCTTCAAGTCTATACATAAATGGTTTCTGGGAAGGAATAAGTTCTATTCTGGATATATTACTGCCTCCATCAACACC
>CAYNOU010000030.1:0-26301 GCA_964398885.1 uncultured Candidatus Cloacimonadota bacterium
CCTTTCAGGCTCGGCGCCCAGACGGGTGCGTTCCCGACAAGTCGGGATTGACATGTATGTTTCATATTATCTCTTTTGTAAGAGCGCAGAGAATGTTCCATCAATGTTATCTTTAAATGGATAACTTTTTACATAAGAGTTAGTTATTAAACTTTTCTCAACAAAATTATCAGGTTTTTCTAAGTAAAATTCATTGTGAAATTCTAAAAAATTTTCTATCTGTTTTTCATTTTCATCTGGGTTTAATGTACAGGTAGAATATACAATAATCCCATTATTTCTAACCAATTTGCTGGCATTATCTAATATTCTTTTTTGTAATGGAATCAAGGATTTTGAGCGATTTCTACTTTGAAATCTAATCTCAGGTTTCTTCTGCATTGCACCCCAACCTGAGCAGGGAACATCAAGAAGAATTTTATCAAATTTACTATTTACAGAAAAGGTTGTTGCATCTTTTTCAGAAAATTCAATATTTCTACACCTAATTCTTTGTGCATTTTCTTTAAGTAATCTCATTCGCTTCTTATCAATGTCATTCGCAATGATTTTGCCTTTATTATGCATAATAGCAGAAATAAGTAATGTTTTTCCACCAGGAGCTGCACATAAATCTAATACTTTATCCTCCTCTTTAGGTGCGAGAAGCATAACAGGAAGAGTAGTACTCTCATCCTGAATATAATAATAACCTTTTTGAAAAAGCGGGTCATCTAAAAAATGAAAATTGCTCACTAATTTTACAATATATGGAAAGAATTTACTTCGTGAAAATTTTACATTTTCTTTCATAAGATGTTCAGCAAAATCTTCAAATGAAATCTTATCCGGGTCAAATCTAAGATGTAAATTAGCTGGTCTGTTGAAATACTCACACATTTTGATTGTGTTTTCAGTTCCATATTCACTTAACCAACTTTCAATCATATATTGAGGAAAGGAATGCTTAATGGATAGGTAATGTGCTTGGCAATCATCAGGTAATTTTATACTATTTCTTTCTCTTATATATGAGCGAAGCATTGCATTAAGAAATTTGCACAACTTACTATTATAATGCTGATTACATATCGCAACCGTTTCATTAACTGATGCATAATCCGGAATACTATTCATATAAATAATTTGATAAAGTCCCAATCTTAAAAAGTTTTTTATTTGGCTATCAATCGCAGAAAAACTACGCTTTTGAACTAAAGATTTTATCAAGAAATCAAGGAATATTTTCCTTTTTAAAACACCTTTTGTCAAAGCGTAAAATAACCTCTTTTCATTTTCCAACAGATTATATTTTTGAGTAAATTTTGCTAATACTTCTTCAGAACCTCGCTTTTTAATAAGCACAGAATCCAAAGCAAAAAAAGTTATCTCACGAACATTCATTTATAGGTATTACAAATAAAGTTTTTTTACTTTTCGGGTCATTGTAAGTTATTTATATTTTGGAAATTATATCTTGAAATTTTATCCATTTTTTAAATTTTATCATGGCTTTATGAGATAATACATAACCTTAATCAGCAAAAGTTTACCCTCTTACGAATATAACTGTCGTATAATTGTTTTTACGATTTCTCCAGATGAAGTTGGTTTATTTTTTGATAAAAATTTTTGTATCTCTCTTTTTACAGAAATTTTATTATATCCTAAGGAAATTAAAGCGTTCTCAGCATCTGTAATAATGGCTCTCTCTTCCTTAGTTGCTTCGGTTCCTATTACTTTTTCTTCTATGAATCTTTCAAAGCTATCTTTTAACTCAATAATAATTCTTTGTGAACTCTTTTTCCCGATTCCAGGCACAGAAGAAAGCAATTCAATATCTTGTTTTGCAACAGCTTCTATTAAACTCTTTACTGAAATTCCTGAAAGAATAGATATGGCAATTTTAGGACCAATATTAGACACTTTAATAAGTGATTCAAAAATCTCTCGTTCCTCAACAGTATAAAACCCAAAAAGCCTCAAGTCATTCTCTCGTACATATAGATGTAAAAATAACTTACATAACTCCCCTATAGCGCCAATCTGATCGTATGTACTTATCGGTATATTGACAGCATATCCTAAGCCATTATTTTCAATAACGACAGAGGTTGTCTTTTTTTCTTTGATTATTCCAGTTATAAAATCGTACATTTTTCATTAACCTTTCTCACCGAAAAATAAAATTCCGAAGATTATTTTTTAGAATAAGGACCATGCTGGCTCTTTGTAACTTGCCTGTTAGCTGAATTCTTTTTATGGTAATGGCAAATCGCTATTGCAATTGCGTCTGTAATGTCATAAGAGAGTGGTAGTTCTTCAAGTTTAAGTATTGTTTTTACCATATATTGAACCTGTTTTTTTGAAGCATTTCCATTTCCCACAACTGCTCTCTTTACTTCACGGGGAGAATATTCATAAACTGGAATATTTTCCTGAGCTAAAGCTAACATCACTGCACCACGGGCTTCTCCCATAGAAAGAATTGATTTTACATTTTTCGCATAAAATATCGTCTCAATGCTTGCGTCATCCGGTTTATAATTCTTAACCAAAACTTTGATTTTATTGTATATTTTCTCAATCCTTTTCTGCAATTTTAAGCCGGGATTTACTTTAATGACTCCATATTCAATAGGGACTAAACTATTTTTTGAAGACAAATCAGCGGATAAAAATGCATACCCGGTTGCAGTAGTTCCTGGGTCAATCCCCAGGATAGTAAATTTATTACTCACTTGTTAACTTTTCCAGGATTTCATCATCAATTTGAAAGTTGGCATAGACATTCTGAACATCATCCAGATCTTCTAAGGCTTCAACCAATTTTATAATCTGAGCAGCTTTATCATTTGCAAGAACAGTGTTTTGAGGAATATAATCCAGCTGAGCACTTTCAATTTTTATATTTTCCTTATCTAATGCATTAACAACCCGATTCAATTCTTTTGCATCAGTATAGATTATAAAGAATTCATCTTGAGTAACAAAGTCTTCAGCCCCACAATCTAAAGCCTTCATCATTATCTCATCTTCATCATAGTCATTCTGGGGAACCATAATTGCTCCAGTTTTTTTGAAATTCCACGCTACAGAGCCTTTTTCAGCAAGACTTCCATTATTAACAGAAAATACATGCCGAATAGCAGCGACCGATCGGGTTTTATTATCAGTTAATGTTTGAATATACAGTGCAACTCCTCCTGGACCATATCCTTCATAAAATACAGTTTCGTATCTAATACCTTCTAATTCACCAGTTCCTTTTTTAATAGCGCGTTCAATATTGTCTTTTGGCATATTGACGGCATTTGCTTTAACAATTGCATTTTTCAAACTGGAATTTGATTCCAGGTCTCCACCACCTTCCCGAGCAGCCACCATAATTTCTCTTATCACTTTGGTAAAAATTTTTCCTCTTTTAGCATCCTCTTTTGCTTTCTTGTGCTTTATAGAAGTCCACTTATTATGGCCTGACATATTATCCTCCAATGGATTATTTAGCCACGAAATCACACAAAATCAAAGAAATTATGTCACCACATTCCCAATGCCTACTTTGGTAACATAATTTTGCCATTCCAAGCAGTGGCTTGGAAACGAAATATTTATTTATCTGCATCTCTTTTCTGAAAATAAACTGTCATTTTTAATATTTGAAACTTTAACTTTTACTTTGAACATTCCCATAATATTTATCTCTTTAGTGAAATCTATTTTCCCCTTTTACTTTCCTCAATAACTTTTTGAGCTAAATCATTTGGAAGTTTCTGGTAATATGCAAACTTTTGAGTAAAATATCCTTTGCCCTGTGTGAGTGATTTTAGAGAGGTGTGATATGAATATAATTCAGAAAGTGGCATTTCCGCATTGATAACCTGTTTATTATCTTCCTGTGACATTCCAAGAATCTTGCCCCGCCTACTGCTAATATCTCCCATTACATCACCCATATTTTCAGTTGGCACAACAATTTGTATTCTATGTATTGGCTCAAGAAGTATAGGATTCGCTTGCATAAATCCTTCTTTTAGAGCATGATAAGCAGCAAGTTTAAAAGAGAGTTCAGATGAATCCACTTCGTGAAATGTCCCATCATAAAGTTCTACACAAATATCAACAACTGGATAACCAGCGAATATGCCATTTTTCATTGTTTCAACAATGCCTTTCTCCACAGCAGGGATAAATTTACTTGGTATTGCTCCGCCAACAATAGAATTAACAAACTCAAATTCTGTTCCGAGTTCTCTTGGTGATATTTTTATGTAAACTTCTCCATATTGGCCATGTCCTCCAGACTGCTTCTTGTGACGATATCTTGCCGCAGCTTTACCAGTAATAGTTTCTTTATATGGAATTTTAGGTTCAGTTAATTTTGTTGCAACATTGTATGTATTTTTAAGCCGTTTCTGAACAACACCAATCTGGATTTCTCCCTGCCCCGCAATAATATTTTCATTAGTTTCAGTATTCATACCAGAATTTATAGTAGGGTCTCCATCGGTTATTTTAGCTAATGCAGCACCGATTTTATCTTCATCTGCTTGTGAAAGAGCTTTGATAGTTTTCCAATAAACTGGTTCGGGAAAAGAAATTGGTTTTACAATAACGGCTTCACCTTTCTCGGTTATAGAAAGGGAAGTTGTAGCATTTCTTAATTTGACCAAACCGCCAATATCACCAGCTGATATTTCTGTAGTCTCTTCTCTACTTCTGCCACATATATGATAAATTTGCCCAATTTTATCTTTTGCCCGCTTTTCAGTGATTTCTATCTCATCACCGGTAGTAAGTGAGTTTGTATACATCCTTACAATGGCTATTTCCCCCAAATTCGGTTCAGATAATGATTTCACAACATATCCTAATTTCTTATCATAATTTCCAAGATTTATTGATTCCGCCTCTCCATTTTTTGTAACCAAAATCTCACTAATATCTTCTGGGGATGGAAAGAAATGATTAATGAGATTCATTGTTTCTTTCACACCAATATTTTGAGTTGCTGAACAGCAGAATACAGGGATGGCATTGCATTGAATGATTGATTTTTTTAAACCAAAATTTATCTCACTTTCAGATAAGGAACCCTGGTCAAAATACTTTTCCATTAAATTATCATCAGATTCTGCTGCTGCTTCAACGACCTTCTCATGCCAATTTTCAACATCTTGTTGCAGTTCTTCTGGAATATTAATCTCTTTCCCACCTTTATACGCTTTCTTTATAATTGAGTTTATCACTCCACTAAATTTATCGCCTAAACCTATAGGAATCAAAACGGGCACAACAACCTGCTCACAAATATTGCTAAGTTCCTCAATTATTTCACTAAATTTTGCATTTTCTTTATCTATTTTATTAATAATAATAGCTTTACAGCATTTAATTGAATCAGCATATTTAATTGCATGCTCTGTCATTACCTCAATACCACTCACAGCATTAATTGTAATCAGTGCTGTTTCAACTGCCCGTAAAGAGGAGATCAAATCGCCTTTAAAATCAGTATAGCCTGGTGTATCTACAATATTATGTTTAACTTTATTCCATTCAAGATTTGCTACCGAAAGGCTAATGGACATCTTTTTTTCAATCTCATCCTTATCAAAATCCATTACTGTACTTCCTTCTTCTACTTTACCAAGTCTGTTAGTGACTCCTGCATTAAATAACATAGCTTCTGCAATGGAAGTTTTACCTGCTCCACTGGCTCCAACCAAGGCAAAATTCCGTATGTTTTCCATTGGGTATTTTTTCATTAAAATCCTCCTGAAAATCAATTCATTTATAACAATAATAACAAGTTATACTAAACAGTGTCAACCTTTTTATTTAATAGTTTTTATGGTATTTTACAGATTATTCTTTGATGATTTTTAGGTTAAAATTTGGTGTAAAAAAATGGTTTATGAAAGCAGAGTAAAAATGTAGGGATTGAAAATTTGTAGCTGCCACAAATTATTTTATACTTCTTAATAATTTGTACAGTTCTGTTATTTTGATTATTTCCCTTTTTAATTTTGATTATTTATTTTCAAACTATCAATAATGACTTGGTCATCTTCAATCCTATGCAAGTATATGTAAATATCTTTTATTAAAGATTGTTTGAAATTAATATTTATAATATTGATTTGTTGATGGTTGTTTTTATAATATTCTCCCATATCTGCTTCAAAATTATCAATTACAAAATCTATTCCATTTACCTTTCTGATTAATTCCTTATCTAAAAAATTCCCCAAATAATTTAACGAAATTATGAAATCAACCTTCTGATTTTTCAAGGAATCTACTTCTTCTTTTGCACACTCAAAAATATCAAAACGGAATTTAAATTCATCACTACTTGTAAAGTGGACTGAATATAGGAATGGAAGGTCTGGAGTAAGAATTCCCATAAATCCAATTTTCAATGTATCGGATAGAGTTACAATTTTACTTTTCAAAAATTTTATATCTCTTCCCTTATTTTCCCATTCCAGGTTAGATGTAATTATTTCGCGAGTAGTTTTTTGAACTATGTTTGTATCTGATATTTCGGTGAATATTTGTGGAGTGAAAATATTTATCAAATTCTCACATTTAATAAATTTCTGTTTTTGAGGAGATACGATTATAACATTTTGGTCTTGAACTATTATTGAATCTATTTTAGATAATTGTTCTTGTAATTTTACAGAATCTTCTTGAGCAAATGATACACATAAAAGGTTAATTTCTTGAGCAGAAATTTGGCTAATAAAGATAACAATAAATATTATAATAAAAATTAATAATCTTAAAATGAATTTCATTGCTTACCATAAATGTAGCACAAGCTTCCAAGCCTGTGTAATTAACGACCTTGGAAGGTCGTTCTACTCAATCATTTTCAAAATACCCTTATCAATCCATGTAAATTCCCAATCTTTCCATTTTTTTACTAATTCAGCTTTAGGGGGTGTAATAAAACAACATATTCAAATTTAATACATAAGTAACTGTCTAAGGGTAAGATGTGAAAAACAAATATACAACTTACTTTATTACACCGCCTTAACAGGATTATTTATTATATACCAAACTATTCTATAAAACTCATTCTCATTACGGGCATAATGGTCATAACTTTCGTCTTGCCAAAATGTTCCCTTCCTTTTCAATACTTTATTTGACTCCCTTGCAGTAAAACCTTTATGACTTTGTAAAATATACGACAATGAAATTGGAATATTATTCTTTTTATTAAATGTCTGAAGTAAAACATGGACATGATTGGGCATTATGCAAAAACAATCTTCGCCACTTTAGAATTTTGTAAATATACGGGTCCCTTTTTATATTTACCTAAAAAATCATCCATTAAATCAAACATCCCTTTTTCAAAATTAATTCTTTGCTGTCTTTGTTTATCTTCCCGTATATTTTTTAATCTCTCATTAAATTCTAAATGTTTCCTATGAAAAAGCATCTTTATGTCATCTGGTAATTTTAACGCTAAATTATAAGTAACAAAGATTGGAATATCGGCTGGCTGGATATGAGGCAAATTTCTTCTTCTAATAAATTTATAGATATCTTTCATATAATTTATTATTCTGTAGCACAGGCTTCCAAGCCTGTGTATTATTTAACGACCTTGGAAGGTCGTTTTACCTAAATATCAAATGTAACAACTGCACTGTAAATTCCCTTTTCTTTCTTAATTCCAATATTATGATATGTTACAGCCTTTATTTCTTGAGCGATTTTGTCTAAATCCAGTGTATGATAATAGCAATTAATTAACATTTCTTTATTTGAAAATTTATTAATCTCAATATTATAGAAATAGCGAAAGTTTATATTAATTTGAAATAGTATTTCTCGTAAAAAATCAATATATAACACAGATAAGTCTTTTGCCGAAAAATTTAAATGTATCTTACCAATTGTGTTTCTTATTTCACTTTGTGTGGCATTAAAGATAATCTCTGATAGTGAGAGAGCACTGTTTACAAACAGTTCTTCAATAGTTTTCCCAAAGAATTCTACTGCTAAATCTGCTGTATGATCAATAAATCTGTATTTCATTTTGGTGGACTTGTAATCTTATCATATGCAGATATTTAACTAATTTACTAATTTACCCGTTAACTAATTTACTATTTTTATCCTTTCAGTACACCAAGCGGACGAGTTCTAACGACTTTTTTTGCCAATCCTGCTAATGAAACCGCCTCTACAACTTCAGTAACATCTTTGTAAGTATCTGGTGATTCTTCAACCAAAGTATTTCTTTGCACTGAATAAACAACTATACCTTGATTTTGTAATTTGTTTTTTACTTGATTGAAATTAAATTTTCTTTTAGCTGCAGAACGGCTCATTAAGCGACCTGCACCATGACAGCAAGACCCGAATGTCTCTTTCATTGACTGATTTGTCCCAACCATCAGGAAAGAGTGCGTTCCCATATCACCAGGCACGATAACTGGTTGACCTGTTTTCTGAAATCTTTCCGCCAATTCAGATTGATGCGGACCAAAAGAGCGTGTCGCACCTTTTCTATGCACACATAAATCCATCTCTTTTCCGTTTATCTTATGTTTTTCAACTTTAGCAATATTATGACAGACATCATAAATAAGTCTAAATCCTAAATTAGATTTGGAGATTGATAGAGTTTTTTGCAAAGCTCTATTTGTTAAACTCATCAGAACCTGGCGATTTGCCCATGCATAATTTGCAGCACAAGACATTGCTTGAAAATAATCAGAGCCAAGTTTTGAGTTAAAAGGAGTACAAGCTAATTGTCTATCGGGAATTGAAAATGGTAACTTGTTTATCTGACCAACCATCAAATGTAAATAATCATCGCAAATTTGATAGCCAAAACCGCGCGAACCACTATGAACCATAACAATTACCTTGTCTTTTGCCAAAGAAAATTCATTTGCCAGATTCTGGTCATAAACCTCATCAATGACTCCAATTTCCACAAAATGATTGCCTGAGCCGAGTGTTCCCACCTGATTTAGTCCCCTACCCCTTGCCCGTTGGCTAACTTTATCGGGATTGGCTTCTTTCATTCTACCAAAGCTTTCAGTGGCCTCTAAATCTGACTCTTCTCCGTATCCTTGCTCTATAACCCACTTTGCTCCTTTGGTCATAACCTCCTCTTCTTCTTTCTGATTCAATCGCTTTATTGCACCATGAGACCCAATTCCACTTGGAACAAATTCGTAAAATCCTTGAGCAATCTCAGGAATTTTGTTTTTAATATCTTTGAGGAACAGATTTGTTCTGCAGAACCGCACACCACAATTTATATCGTAGCCAACTCCGCCGGGAGAGATTATTCCATTTTCTAAATCAAATGCAGCAACTCCACCAATTGGAAATCCATAACCATAATGGATGTCAGGCATTGCCATAGAGTATTTTTGAATTCCTGGTAAGGTAGCAACATTTACCACCTGGGAGAGTGCATTGTCTCTGATAATTTGTGGAAGCATTGATTCAAGTGCATAAAATCTTGCAGGCACTCGCATATTGCCTTTTCTGGGAATTTCCCAGATTGCTTTAGAAACTTTCTTTATCTCATAATCTTTATATTTCATTTCCAAACCTCTTATTTTCCCCTAATATATCAGGTTTCCCAAGGCTAAAAGCATAAGCAGACATCTCTTTTTTGCCTTCTGGTTTTACTGTTTCTACTAATACCGCACCACAGCCTGTCCCAACAAGTATCCCCTGATTTTTCACAATTTTCAAAACCAAACCCGGTTTCCCATTAATATTTATGAATGGTTTTGCTTTTATGATTTTGAGCTCTTTATTCTGAAAATAAGTAAATGCTCCTGGATATGGTGAAAGTCCTCTTATCCGATTTACAATATCTTCTGCTGATTTGGTCCAGCATATTCTTTGTATATCTCTATTTATAAATTTGGAAAATGTGGCTGAACTCTCATCTTGTGGTATAGGATTTGCAATTCCTCTATCAATTAAAAACAGAGCTTTTAGCACATCATTTGCCCCTTGCTCACTTAGCTTCTTTAATAAGCTACCATAATTATCTTCAGGCATAATTTTTATTTTGCTTTGATAAATAATATCACCAGCATCCATTTTTTTTGTCATAAAGAATATTGTATTCCCGGTTTCTTTCTCTCCATTAAAAAGAGCCCAATTGATAGGAGAAGGACCTCTATATTTAGGTAAGAGTGAAGGATGCAAATTTATACATCCGAATTTCGGAATATTCAATATTTCCTGGGATAAAATTTTTCCAAATGCTGCGGTAATTATTAAGTCTGGATGGTAACTCTCAACCTTTTTTATGGCTTCTTCTCTGTTAATATTTTGAGGTTGAAAAACCGAGAGGTTATGGCATAAACAATATTGTTTAACTGGTGAGAATTTTAACTTCTGACCTCGTCCTCTTTTTTTATCAGGTTGTGTTATTACTAAAACCGGAACTAATGTAGAAAGAATGGGAATCGCAAAATCAGGCGTTCCCATAAAGATAACATTCTTAATTCTATTTATCCCCTGAAATGCTTTATTCATTTATTGATGAGTTTTATACCGGCATTTAACTATTTAATGAAGTGATGCAATATTAACACCCTGTTTAGTTGTAGCAGCAATTTTTTTTAGCTTGCCTTGCAGTAACCTCCTCTTAATTGGTGAAATCTTATCAATAAATAAGATACCGTCCAGATGGTCATATTCATGCTGAACTACCCGAGCAAAAAGGTCAGTAGCGATATATTGTTTCCATTTTCCAGATAGATTCTGTGCTTTAAATGACACGGTTTTTGCCCTCTTTACTCTTTCAAAAATTTCAGGGATACTTAGACATCCTTCTTGCTCATTTTGAATCTCCCGAAATTCAAGCAGAGTTGGATTTATAAAGACCATTGTTTTTCGCTCTTTTTCATCTTCTATCCAGATAGGGTAAACCGCAAACATTCTGATGGAATGCCCTATTTGTGGTGCAGCCAGTCCAATCCCATCAAATCTTTCTAATGACTCAATAAGATTCTTGCTAATATTTTTTATTTCATCATCCCGATGCACCGGGATAGGTTTAGCAATCTTTCTTAAAACTTCATCTCCATATAATCTAATCTTTTCTAACATTTCTAATCCGTCTGCCCGTCTTGGCTCGCCAAGCCGAGATAGAGGCGCCGAGACCGATCATTTTATCTTGTTAGCAATAGCTGACCTTGTAACCTCAATTTTTACATCGTCGGCTACTTTAAGAACCACAACATCACCTTTGATGCTGTAAATTCGTCCTATGATTCCGCCATTTGTAACAACCTTGTCATTTCTCTGAATCTCTTTTCTCATTTTCATAATCTCTTTCTGCTTCTTTTGTTGAGGTCTAAATATAAGCAAATAGAGAATTACAAACATAATGATAATTGGCAAAAATCCAACAATACTACTTTGCTTTGCAGGTTGTGTTGCAACAGAATCAGCCTGTGCGAATAATAAACTTATAAGCATCATTTTCTCCTATTTTCATTACTAAAATATCTCAAAGTTAAAAATAAACATCTTTTGAGATCTGTGGCTAATTTATTTTAGTGAATATAAACTTCGCTATAAAACAATTTTTTTAAGATTGACTTTGAATGTCAACAATAGAGTCATTCAGTTCAATTAAAAAGTGGAAGTTTTTCCATAATTGCTAAAATTTCGTTGTTTTTTTTCTGAACTTTTATTAGTGCGACCACTTCATTATTGCGATACTGTTCAGTAAAAAAAATTCTTAAATCTTCATTAGAATTAATAGGAATGTATTTTTGGCAATTATGCAAAACTTTCCCTTCAGCTCCATAAAATTTGCTAAGTCTTTTAAGATGTTCCTTGGAATCTGGAAAGATTTCAATAATACTTTCAAGAAAATTTGCAGCAATTTTACAATTAAAGCAGTATTGATTAAATAAAAACTGGTTGTTTACACAGATTTTTCTGAATTCTTTATCAGTAAGAGATTCAAAATATCTATTATCTTTCAAAGCATTCTGCCATTTTTGTAATGCATAGTTACCGATTGAATATCCATCAAAACTTTCAATAGACAGCATCTCTTTTGCAGCTTTCAAACCATTGATGTATGATTGTACAGGGGGACGAAAATCATTTTCATCTTTAGCCAAAATTGGAGATTCCTCAAAAACAATAATAGTTTCCGGGATTTGAGGTGCAATAGAATAATCTACAGTCTTGTCATTATAGCTTCTACAAAATAATTCTTTTCCATTATTTTGATACCCTGTAATAATTCCCCAATCATTCTGACCGTAGAGGTTTTTAGCAAAAACTGGAATCCCATTATCAATGCCATTTTTTATTATTTCTTTTATTTGATTTTGATTATTTGTATGAATTTTTCTGTATAACCACTTCAAATTCTCAAATAGAAATTTTATGCAATCAAAGCCATTTGCTGGATCTAATGCATCTAAGGAAAATTTATTATAAAATTGGATACGGAAAGAGAAAGCGGATAATCCCATTAATACCGTAAGCTCTATTTCAATCCCAAAAATTTTTAAAATGTTAATAAGGGAGCCGAAGAAAGTATTCTCCATTCCAGTTCTCTTTTCTAATCTACCAATATTTTCTATTCGTTTTGCATCTGGAAGTATCTCTGGATCCCTTTCTCTTTCTGCAAGATATACTCCAAGGTCGCCAGGCCAAATCTGAAAATATTCTTCCGAATCATCTCTTCTTACTTTCAAAATAATATTTTTAGAATTTTGAAATTTTAGTTTCATCCTTTGTAACTGAGCCTTGCTCCTAATTTTTTCTCCATTATATTCCATTATCCAATCCCCTTCTTTTACTCCTCTATCTGCAAGTTGACTATGACTATAAAATCCAACAATTTGAAGGCCTTCTATTATATTTGATTTCATTTAAACTCCAAATATATATTTGAAATTAAAAAAACTCTTGTCAAGGTTAGTAAAAAATTTTCTTTTCCTAAAATTACAGGTAGTTTGCTGATATGTAGAACAGAGTTTATCTCAGTCTGCCAAATCTGACAACTGCAAGGATTGTGTAAAAGAATCAAACTATATTGTCTTTATACTGCAATCTATACAAATTATAATACAATCCTCTTTTTTTAAGCAATTCTTGATGATTACCTTGTTCAACGATTTCACCTTTGTGAATCACAACAATTCTATCTACATTTTGAATAGTTGATAATCTATGAGCGATAATTATGGATGTCCGATTTTTCATCACTTTTTGCAAGGCGTCTTGAATCAAAATTTCAGTTTCAGTATCAATATTTGAAGTAGCTTCATCTAATATAAAAATACTTGGATTGCATACAAGCACACGAGCAAATGCCAATAATTGCCTTTGTCCTGCAGAAAGAACCGAACCTCTTTCTCTTGCATCCTGGTCATACTTATCTGGTAAATTGGAAATAAATTTGTCAGCATTAACATATTTCGCTGCTTTAATAATTTCTTCTTTGGAAACATTTTCTCTGTATAATGAGATATTATCTCTTATTTTGCCAGAAAATATAAATACATCTTGCTGAACAACTCCAATATTCCTTCTTAAATCTGATAAACTATATTCAGAAATATGTGTATCATCAAGCAAAATTTTCCCCTTTTGATAAGGGTAAAAGCGGCTTAATAATTTTACAAGTGATGTTTTGCCACCACCTGTCTCCCCTACCAGAGCTATCTTCTCTCCTGCATCTATTTTTAGATTAATATCTTTTAAAACAAAGTCATCTTTATTATATGCCATCCAAACATTTTTGAATTCAACTTTACCTTTTATACTTGAATTCACTAAAGCACGAACTCTATATTCTTCTGGTTTAACATCCATTAATTTGAAAATTCTCTCCAATGCTGCCATTGCTGTTTGCATAATATTATATTTTTGACTTAAATCATAAAGAGGGTCAAAAAATCTATGAACATAACTTATAAATACTACAAGAACACCCAATGACATCTTGTTTGATATAATACTACCCCCACCATACCAGATAATTAAAGCTATTGATAAATGTACCATTACATCAATCAGAGGACGAAAAACAGCAAAAATCCTCAATTGTTTTTTTTCTGCATGGAAATATTCTTCTGTAATATTCTTAAACTCATTTAATTTTTTCTTCTCTTGATGAAATAGTTGAATTGTTTTAATACCAGAAATACTTTCTGATAATTTAGCATTTATTTTTGCCAATTTTATTCTAACAGTTCTATACACTTTTCGTATATCTACTTTAAAACGAATCATAAAGAATATAACTAATGGAACGACAATAAATGTAACCAAAGCAAGTTTGTAATTAATTACAAGCATAACAATTAGAATAGCAAACATCATAATAATATCTTGTAAAAGAGTAATAAGACCTTCTCCAAGCATATCTGCAAGAGCTTCAATATCATTCGTTATGCGCGTTACGAGTCTTCCTATAGGATTCTTATCAAAATATGATAATGGTAATTTTTGCAGATGATTGAAAAGTTTCATCCTCAAATTATACATAGAATGCATTGCTGCATATTGAGTTAAATATATTTGAAGGTAACTAAAGATAAATCTAAAAATTAGTATTGCAAAGAAAATAATACCTAAAATTAAAAGTCCATGTAAGTCATTTTTCCTTAGTATGCGAGTATCCGATGGTGATATTTTCTTTAAATCAGATTGTTTTATAATATAATATTTTCCAAAAATAGCAAATATATCAGGATATTTATTAACAAGAGCAAGGTTTTCGTCCGTCTTTAGAAAGATTGCATAATATTCTCTACCAATTGATTTCTTATCTTGTAGAGCACGAATATGTTTCGGTAACAGCTTATCTGTATTATAACTTCTTATTAATATTTTATGGTTTTCTGATTCAATCACATATTTATTATATCTTTTTGCAAATTCTTTTTCTATTTCAGGAAAATCTGATATATCAATTATTCTTATTGATGGATTGATATACTCATCAATTCCATATTTGAGAATATATGGTAAGAGAATTGCAAAAAATGCAATTATTAGTAGTATAAAAAATGAAATAATAAAATATTTCTTGTATGGCAAGATATATTTTAGCAATCTCGCCATTAGGCGACTGTCATAAATTTTCTCTGAATCTTTTTCTTCGTAATATGTATTCATTGATCCCGTGCCCGGGGATGGACATCCCCGGGCACAACTCACATTCAATCTATTTTATATGGTTCAATAAGTTTCTCATCAAAACTTTGTTTAATTATTTCTTGATACTCTTCAGGTGTACCTACTATTTCTTTAAACAGTTTTCTATCAAGTAGTTTCCCATTCCGTTTTCCAATACATTCTAAATAGTTTGAATACTTCCAATCTTCTATTCTCTCTACCAACCTTGCTTTCAATGGATTTTTATGAATATAACAACAAAGCCAAACTAAGTAGTCTAATTTACCAATCCATCGTGTTTTAAACCGATTCTTAAAGAAACGTCCTTGAGTATTTTCCCTCAATCGTAATTTATTAAGATATTTTGTGAATAGTAGCGACATCTTTTTCGAGAATAAATCTGGGCTATTAAGTTTCACTAAAAAATGATAATGATTTGGCATTAAAGTATATGCAAGAATAGAGCAAGATTTAGTAAATTCTATTTCATTTAATATTTCCAAAAAGTTAAGGTAATCCTTTTCTTTATAAAAGAGCATTTTATCGGGTTCTACACGATTATAAATATGATAAAAATTCCCTTCAATTAAAGAAATAACTCTCTTAGGCATTTTTTCCTTAATCGTGCCCGGGCATGGACATGCCCGGGCACTAACTATGTTATATTTCTAATTCTTCTCTTAACTTCTGTTTATTATAAATATCAGTATAAATCCCATTTTTCTTAACAAGAGTTTCATGATTACCTTGTTCTACAATTTTACCATTATCTAAAACAATTATCTTATCAGCATGCTGCATTGTTGATATGCGATGAGCAATGATTAAAGTAGTTTTATTCTTCTGTAATTCTTTAAGATTAGATAGAATTCCTTCTTCGGTTTCAGTATCTACAGATGAAAACGCATCATCCAAAATTAGTATTGGAGCATCTTTAATCAAAGCTCTTGAAATTGCAAGTCTCTGCCTTTGCCCACCAGACAAAGACATTCCTCTTTCACCAACAATTGAATCAAATTTTGAATCAAATCCCATTATATCATTATAAAAATGTGACATATGTGTTGATTCAATTATTTTATTTTTAGAGGCATTGTTTGTTGCAAATTTTATATTATCTTTAATAGAAGTTGAAAAGAGAAATATATCCTGCATAACAATGCCCATATTCTTTCTTAAAACATTGAGTGGAATCTGGTATATCTCTTTACCATCAAGATATATTGAATTCTTTGGGGGGTTAAATAACCTTGTTAATAGTTTAATTATTGTACTTTTTCCCTCACCAGTTCTACCAACAATTGCTAATGTTTCTCCAGAATTTATTGAAAACGAAATCCCATCTAACACTACATAATCATTGTCCAGATAGGAAAATTTTAGATTTCTAAATTCAATATTACCCTTTAAAGCTTTAATAGATTTATCCACCTCTGACGAATCAATAATCTCAGGTTTTTCTTTCATAATCTCTTGTATTCTATTTAGAGAAGCTGTTCCTCTTTGATAGAGATTAACAACCCAGCCAATCGCAATAAATGGCCATATTAGTAAATATAAATAGCTATTGAATGCAACAAATTCTCCAATTGTTATCTCATTAAGTATGGTTTTTGTTCCGCCAAAGTAAAGGGTAAGAAGTAGGCTCACGCCGACAATTGCAAACATAAATGGAAAGAATATACCCCAAATTTTTACAAGTTTCATATTCTTGTCTACAAGTTCCTCAGCAATCTCACCTACACGACCTTCATAAGAATTTTCTCTAACAAATGACTTAATAACCGTGATACCAGATATGCTCTCCTGGACTCTATCAGATAGAGTGGCAAATGTTTTCTGAATATTTTTAAAAAGTTTGTGAAGCCTTCGTCCAAAAAATATCATTACAAAAGTCACTAATGGCAAAGGTATAATAACATAAATAGTTAACCTCCAATCAATCCGAGACATTAATATTATACTAAAAAATGTCATAAAAATCATATCAAAAAAAATTACAATACCAATACCAAAAAGCATACGAACTGCTCTTAAATCATTTGTTGCATAAGCCATCAAATCGCCTGTTTTATGCTTTTGAAAAAACCTAACAGATAGATTTTGCAAATGTCCATAATAGTCATTACGAATCTGTCGCTCAACTTTGTATGAATTTGTAATTAACAAAATTCTCCATAAAAATCTAAAAACTGCCATTACAATAGCAAGACCAAATACTAAAACACCGAAAAGAAATAATTTGTTAACTGTAAAATTGGGTAACTGTAATGAATCGATGATATGCCTTTCAATCTGAGGAATCACCATCATAAGACTATCTACAAGAATAAGACATAGAATGCCCAATGCCACTGTCTTCTTATAAGGTTTTATATACGATACAACTGATTTTATATTTTTCATCTGAAAATAAAATATAGATGGCAAGTTTTAAACACCATTATAAATGGTGTTAATATCGGTTTATTATTAAATAAATAATCGGAACTAATCCTAACAGGATTTGTAATCCTGTTTCTATTCATATTCATCATTAAAACAAACATATAATTTTCATACTCCTTTGCCTGCCCCGTTAAATCTTTTCCTATTTAATGGGGTGTCCCGATTTATTTTCGGGACATGTATGTTTCATCTGAAAATACCTTGCCACAGAGACACAAAGATAAATGTAAAATTACTAATTACAATTAAATTACAATGATCTTAACACCATTTTTAATGGTGTTTTAATAAACAGTCCGCCAGCTGGCGGATCAAATCCTGCCCGTCTTGGCTCGGCATCAAGCCGAGACAGGTTAGGAACAAATGGGATCCGTGTATTCAGCCTCTCAATTTTCATTCTCCTTTGCTACTTCTATAAAAATTCTTTATTAGAACATTTAATTCCAATAATATTAAGGTAAAGCATCCAATAATTTCTTGGCTTCTTTACCCCACTTACTATCAACGCCATATTTATTAATTACACTATTATAAAAAAGTTTTGCTTTATCAAGTTTATTGAGCTGTTCATAAGCCATAGCAATCTTAATATTAGCATTTACATCCCATTGTGCAAGGTCACCATAATTATAAACAATTTTTAAAAAGGTTTCAATAGCCTTATCATATTTCTCCAGGCTATAATATGATTCCCCTATCCAATATATTATTTCTACTTCTCTATCCCTTTCAGTTATTTTTGGTAATATTGTTTCAAATAAATTAATAGCTTTCTCATACTTTTTATCCATATAATAGCAGAATGAGATTTCAAAAAGAGTTTGAGGTTTTATCTCGGGTGTTCCGAATCTATCTAATAACATTTGATATACCTCTATAGCCAACATCCACTCCCCCATAGACTTACAAGTCAAAGCAAAGTTCTCAATCGCTTTAAGAGCCAAATTGCCTTTCTTGTCATTTTGAATAACAAATTGATATCGTTCCAAAGCCTTCTGAAAATCGCCTTCAGTAAAACTTATTGAACCAAGTTTCAGGTATGAATTATTCACTAATTCTGAACTTGGATATTTTGTTATTAAATTTTCTAATTTTTCCTGTGCGAAATCAAGATTCTTCTCTCCTAAACCCATTAATGCCTGCTGGAACAAAGCATTGTCTGCATACGCAGTTTCACTATAATCCTTTATTATTTGATTAAATATTTTATTTGCTTTATCATTATCAATATTAGTATAATAAATTCCTCTTTCAAGAAGTATATGCGATTTTATTTCAATACTATCCTTAATAAATTTATTAAAGAGTTTTTCATATTCTTCAGCATCTTTCCTTGATTTTCGTTTGTATAATGAAACAATAAGATTTTCACCTATTTCTTTCCAGTTCAAATAAGGTATCTCTTCAAAACGATTTTTATTAGTTGAGGTTAAATCAACAATCTTTGTATAATTTTCTACTGCCTTTGAATAATCGGCTAACTCATAATTGATGTCTGCTAACTTTTTTATATCATGCAATTTCTTATCAAAATCAGATTCATTTTCAATTACTTTTTCATATTGCAAAATTGCTAAACTCTTATCAGCTTTTTGTAAATAAATTTCTGCCAAAGTCCTCCTGTCTTCATTTGTTCTTTCTTGAATTCTTGTTGATATTTTAATAGCATTTTCAAAATCTTTAGTGGAAGCATACAAATCTCTTAACTCTCTGAGAATAACATCATCTGGATGGTTTTCCGAAAGGATTTCATAGTAATAAATCGCTTTATCTATAAGATTTAATTCTTGATAGATTTCAGCCAAATTCCTAACACCTTCCCAATACCTTTTGTGCTGTTTAAAGTGGTCCACAAAATTTTGAAAATATTCTGCACCTTTTGCAAGATGATTTAATTTCATCTCCACAAATGCAAGATTAAACAATAAATTGCTATTATTAAATACAAATTCAGAATTAATCTTATTGTATTGATTAACTGCAGCTTGAAAACTTTCATTCTTTAGATAAATATCACCAAGAAGTGAATAGGCAGAATTTCTAATATTTTCATCATAAGTTAATGTTATTGCTTGTTGTAGATTCCTTATAATTGCTTGTTCGTCACCACCAGAAAAAACCAAAGCTTTTGCAAGATTATAATAAACATTTCCGATTTCAGGAAAAGTGCTGTATTTTTCAATAAATTCTGATGAATATTCCTTTAATTTGTTTATGTAATCATCAGAACCAACCTCATATTTCCTTATCTTAAGGTCAATTAGGTAATATTCAGCATAAGATGTTTCTTTAACATGCTCAAAGTTACTTACAATGGTTTGAAAGGTTTCTATAGCTTTCTGGTAATAAGTTTCTGCTTCTACATTATTTTCATATTCCAATTTTATTGCTAAATTTTGATAGGTTTCTCCTTCTAATAATAAAAATTCTGGATTTTTTTCAAGATATTTATTCTGTTTAAAAATTTCAATTGCTTTTTTATATTCTTTCAGGTCATCTCTATAAATCTTAATAATTGATGCAAAAGCTTCTATGTCGTTATTATTCCTGATATACTTAATAAAACAATCCATAAGGTTTTCAAGTGCTGTATCTTTTTCTTTTATCTTATATTTCTTAATATAATGAATGTTCTCATTAATCTTTTTTTCCATATCAGGACTCAGGCTTCCCTGATTTATTGCAAGCTGTAAAATATTAAGCGCTTTTTCATACTGTTTCATATTTTGATAGCAATCTGCTATTTCAAGTTGGATTCTTTGCCAAAATTTACTTTGTGGATAGGTATTTAGAATCATTTGATAGTAATTAATTGCAGACTCATAATTGTTGAGAATCTTTTGATAAATAATAGCTATTTGAAAGTAGCAACTATCTGCAGCCACAAAATCATCAAAATTTTTTATCAAATCTAAATAATTTGTAATAGCCTTTTCGTATAGATTCTGATGCTTATAAATCTCTATCTGAAGTTGATAAACTTGAAATTTAATCTTCTTTGAAGCATTAATAAAATTTTCTATTGAGAGTTGTTGTAATGCCATCTGATAATCAGATTGTTTATAGTAAACTTGAGCCATTAAAAGATATACTTCGGGAATAAATTCGCTCTTTGAAAACTCTGTTTTAAAATCTGAACAGTTTTGTAATACTTCCTGGTAATCTTCAAGTTCAAAATTAGTAAGAGCAATTTTATATGTGACTTTGTCCAGGTTGGGTTCTGTATCAAATTTTTTAAAATATAACTGATAATTTGCCCTTGCCGATTCATAATTTTTAATCTGGAATAGTATATCTGCGTAAAGCAACAAAAGAGTTTTCTCATATTTTCTAGGAACTATTTCGTTTAAGCTGTTTTGAATAAGCTCAATTGCTTTCTCTGACCTATCTGTAGCCAAATAATACTTAGCTAATTTTTCTATTGCAATCCATTTTGATTCTGAAGAACTATAATCAATGATAATCTTCTCCAATGCCAATTCATATTGCTCGGGCATATTATTCTCAAGATACAAATCAGCAAGAAGAAGAAAGATTTTAGAAATTTGTGGTTGTTCAGTATAGTGTCTTAAAATATTTTGGGCGGTAAGAATAGCGTCATTATACTGTTTTGAAAGTTGAAAAGACTTAATAACTTTTTCTAATGACAAAATAGAAAACGGACTTTGAGGATAGTTATTTATGAGTTGCTGATAGTTCTGTGCAGCAGCTTTATAGTTTTTGTCTTTGAACTGGCTTTCTGCTAACTTATAAATTGCATTAGGAACAAATTTGGAATTTGGATATGCATCAACAAGATGCTGGAATGCCAAGCCTGCATCATCATATAATTTGAGCTCCATATAAGAGTTTCCAATATAAAGTTGAGAAGCTTCTGCCTCTAATGATGTAGGATATTTTTGTATTATTTCACGAAATTTGCCAATTGATTCTTCATATAATGTATCATCAAACATCTTTTTGGCGAATTGAAAATCTTCTTTGGCATTTGCAAAAATTGAATCTACAATAAATAATAGAATAATTACTAAATATAATTTTTTCATTTTGGAACCTCTACCAATAATGTAATGTAAAACTCTTCACTTAAAAATAATTATAAAATTACCTCTCGGTTAATCAACTCTTCAAAACCCACTTGATTCCTTGCAAATATCAAAATAGTATTGTCATAATTTGATAGAATTTCTTTGAAAATTTTGATCTGAGCCTTATCCAGAAAGAGAAATGGGTCATCAAGAATCAAATACGGTTTTTCAGCAGATAGAACTAGAATGATCTGTATCAATTTCAGCTCTCCAGGAGAAAAAGAATAAATATTTCTATCCCAATATAATTTCAGATTGAACCCAAATTCTTTTGCAAGTTCATTAATTTTTGAATCTGTTTCCTCTTCTCTTCCATTCAAAATGAAATCAATTTCATCTTTTATATTTGGGAACACAAACTGCTTTTCAGGTTTCTGGAAAAGGATTGAGATTCTCTCAAATGGATTTTTTACTTTTCTTATATCCTTATTCTGGAAAATTATTCTTCCTTTTTGCAACTTTTCTTCCTCTGTGATAAACTTTACCAAAGTGGTCTTACCAGTTCCAGTTTTACCAAAAATACCAACCTTTTCTCCTTTTTTAATACATAATGAGAAATTGGAAAAAATTAGAGTATTTTGAGAAAATTTATTATTATATCTAAAGCTAATATTTTCAAAAGACAAGCTCATCTATAAATGTAAAATAGAAAACTAAAGATTAAAATTTGGGTTAACATATCATTTTAATTTTTAATTTGTTATTTGCAATTTTTAATTTCCATAAATAGTCTGACTCTTTTTTGCACCAACAGAGATTATACAAACTTTTACATTTAGTATCTCTTCAATTTTATGAACAAAATTCTGAGCATTTATAGGTAGGTCTGAAAACTCTTTTATGTTTGAAATATCCTCTTCCCAGGCTTGAAGAGAGAGATACTTTGGGATAGACTTTTTCAGTTCTTCTATGCACACAGGGAAATACTCTATTTTTTTACCATCTAACTCATAATGAGTGCATATCTTTATTTCATCCAATCCTGACAAAACATCTAACAATGTTAACGCAATTTCATCAAAGCCATTTATCATACAAGAATACTTTGCAGCTACGGAATCAAACCAGCCGCACCTGCGAGGTCTACCAGTTGTTGCTCCATATTCCTGCCCTTTTTCTCTTATGTAATCCCCCATCTCATTTTTCAATTCAGTGGGAAAAGGTCCATAGCCAACACGAGTAAAATATGATTTCATAACACCGATTATTTTATCAATTCTTTTTGGGTTAACACCAGAACCAGTTATTGCTCCACCGATAGATGTATTTGATGATGTTACATAAGGATATGTGCCAAAATCAATATCCAGCAATGTTCCTTGTGCTCCTTCAAATAGCACTTCTTTCCCCTCATCTAAATATCTGTTAATTAAATATGGTGTATCTACAACAAAATTCTCAATCTTTTTCCCAATCTCTATCAGGTTTTTTTTCATTTGTTCAACATCATTATCAGCCATCCATTCTGTAAGCAATTCCTGTTTCGTATTTATAAGGTTATCAATCTTTGATGACAACAAATCTGGATTAAGAATATCAGCAACTCTAATACCAATTCTTGCCGGTTTATCAGAATAAGTTGGACCTATACCTCTTTTTGTTGTACCGATAGCTTGCTTTTTTCTTTTCTGCTCATTTAATTCATCAAGATATTTATGAATAGGCAACGTAATATGTGCTTGTGAACTAATGAAAAATCTATTTTCAATGTTAATTCCTTGCTTCTGTAAATCATCAATTTCACTTATTAATTGAAAAGGATCTATCACAACTCCATTTGCAATTATGCAAATTTTCGTAGGATACAAAGCCCCAATCGGTATAATATGAAATATAAATTTTTTATTCCTATGGATGACTGTGTGACCGGCATTGCATCCACCTTGAAAACGGACAACCACATCTGTTTTTTCAGCCAGGATGTCAACTATCTTTGCTTTTGCCTCATCACCCCAAGAAGCGCCTAAAACCACTGTTAATGACATTTTCTACCTCTTTATTTTAATCGTGAATACTTATCTTGGTTCATCTAATAAATGTCAATAAAATTAAAATTTACGCCAAACTCTTGACACAATTTATTGTAAAATCTAAAAGAACAATACCATATATGCAATGAAAGGAAATGTCTTATGAATAAAAGCAAAAGCGAATTCAAAAATGTTTGTGATAAAATACTTTTATTATCACCTGCTGATGAAACCGAAATTATGCTCTTCAAATCAAAACATGCTTTAACAAGATATGCTGAAAATTATATCCATCAAAATGTCAGTAACGAGTCTGTACATTTGAGAGTAAGAACAATTATTGGCAGAAAGACAGCAACAGCATCAACGAATTCTTTTTCTGAAGATGCATTAAAACAAACAGTGGATAGTGCACTCTCATCAACAAAGCTGCAAAAAGATAATCCAAAATTATTGCCCCTTCCAAAACCACAAGAATACAAAACTGTAGATAATTATTCTTTATCCACTGATAAAACTACTCCAGCGAGAAGAGCAAATGAAATAGCAAAAGCCGTAAATCTTTGTAAAAAACATAAGTTAGAAGCAGCAGGCATTTTCTCAACCCAAAGTTCTGAACTCTGTATTGCGAATTCTAATGGCTTGTTCGGATATGACATTTCAACTCAAGCTATCTTTAGCATTACCGCAATGAAAGGTATTGCTTCAGGCTGGAATGAGATAATAAGAAAAAATGTTAATGAAATTGATGTTGAAAAATCTGCCAAGATTGCAATAGAAAAAGCAGAAAAAAGTCAATATCCTGTTGGCTTAAACCCCGGAAAATATACTGTAATTATGGAGCCAGCAGCTGTCGCAGAATTTATTCTATTTCTACTCTGGAAAGGATTTAATGGTATGGATTATATTGAAGGGACTTCTTTTCTTAAGGAGGGATTAAATAAGAAAGTTTTTAGTGAAAAATTTTCAATCCTTGAAAATCCATATAATCCAAAAATTGGTGGCACTCCTTTTGACTTTGAAGGGATGCCAGTTCAAAAGCTCACTTTGGTAGAAAACGGTGTGCCCAAACATTTTGCAACAAACCGTTGGATAGCAAAAGAGACTGGAAGGAAAAACAATGGACATGCAATTCCTTTACCGTCTCAAGGTGCATATCCTTTTGCTATGTGTATAAAACCTGGAACAAGTTCAGTCGAAAAAATGATAAAGGGCACAAACTATGGAGTTTTAGTTACACATTTTCATTACTCAAATTTGATTGACCCAATCGCATTATTATCAACAGGTATGACAAGGGATGGATTCTTTTTGATAGAAGACGGTAAAATCACAAAGCCGTTGAAAAATATGCGCTTTACTGAAAGTGTTATAAATATCTTTTCAAATATTGAAGAAATCGGTAACGAAACCGAACTTGCAGGTGCTTTCTTCGGTGGAGGATTTTTAGTGCCGGCTATGAAAATAAATAATTTTAACTTTTCAAGTTCAACAGAATTTTAAAGAAACTCTAATCCGCCACTGTCAGGGAATGGTCCCTGACGACTCCTTTTATATAAATAGATTGCTCAGTAATTAAAAATTATACTCCTTACTGAGTCATATTTAAAACTTGTCCCATATCTTTGACATTTGTTTGAAACCGTATAGTCTCTCTGTAGTTCATTAACTTGTAAAACAAAATCGGACTGACAAATAGTTTAATCTGTAAAATATTTTATATTACTCTAAAAAACTGTCCTAAATATCTTATTCTATAGCTATTCTTTTGTTTGTTTTAACCTGAATTATCCAGATTATAAGTAGTAAAATATTAGCTACACAAATATCATAATAAAAGAAAATATTGGGTCTATACAGAATTGAAGATATCATAAACACAACAATATGCGTAGTTGGTGAAATCAACGACCATAATTGAATCAATAATTTATTGGCATTGTAATAGCTCTCGTTACTATATCTATTTTTTCTTGATGTATTGGCTATCTGGCTTTTAGAATACAGCAAATATATTATGATTAGAAGTTTTTTAAAATACTTTCCTTCCATTTTTTTCAGACCATTTGAAAAGGATTCTATATCTTCTCGTGTAGAGTTAGTCTTATTAAGAGCATGAGCCATAAACTCATTTTTGTGATAATCAAATATAATAGAGTGAAAAATTGTACAAACCGCAGAAAAACTAATTAGTAGCCAGGACGAGATGGGAAACTCAATACTTGATTTTGATAGACCAATCGCAAAACCAGTATATATTGCAATACCAGTAACATAGTCGCCTATCCCATCAATTATGCGTCCCATAGGAGTTCCACAATTTTTCAATCGTGCAAGCATACCATCGCAGCAATCCAAAATTACTGTTAAACCGTATAATATAGCTCCGAGTATAAAACTATTGTAATTACCTTTTGCATAGAATATTCCACTGATGATTCCTATTATAATTGTAAAAAAAGAAATTTGATTTGGTGTTATAGGGAATCTATAAATTAGTTTAATAATAATAAATGCAATAGGTCTAAAAAGGTATAAATTCAGTATTTCTTCAACAGATACATTCGGGACTGATTTTTTGTATTCTTTTAATAAGATACGCACATAATCTTTCAATCTCATTTCAATAATATATCTGCTGACCCAGTCCG
>CAYNOU010000030.1:26401-28068 GCA_964398885.1 uncultured Candidatus Cloacimonadota bacterium
CAGTTGATGGATGAACTATTTATTCCTTTCTCAAACTATGTTATGAAGTATATGGTTATTGTGAAAGTATCCTGGATGAGTATTAATCATTTAAATTTCAGTTTAATTTAATTTTTTCTTATAAGTCAACATAAGTATTGAATCTAAAAATTCGTTAACTACCAAATCTTCTGCTTTCTTTGTTCAATAGTAAGAATCCTGGTTTCTGGATTTTCATCCTCGTCTTCCAACTTGTACAATGAGTTTGGATAATAATAATCAAAAATTATAGAATCTGCAGGTGCAATGATAGAATCAACAAGTGTCTGCCAATCGTTTTCTGCCCAGATATAAAGTGAATAAGTTGAATCAGGTTGGACTTTATACTTATCGCTTTTGGCAATTCTATCTACAATGAAACTCGCCTCATCCTTAATTCTTTCTTGAATAGGCTGATTGTCTAACTTTACAGTAGTTCCTTCTTTTGTTAAGATAAATGGACTGTATGCACCTTTCAGTTCGTATTTATCCTTTTCATCTTTCTTCTTTACCGAATCTACCTTTTCATAATAACATGGCAAATAAACAATATCTCTACCCATTTTGGTAAAAACAGTTTTGCCTGTACTATCAATTTTTCCCCAGTGAATTGCTTTCCATTCATTTGAATTAAAAACAGCAAGATATGCCCATTTCTTTTCTGGATTAAGATTAAGAGTTACATCAGTTGTTTCAACATATTTATCTGTAACATCACGATAATTTTTACCACTTAACCAGGGTGGAGCTTTTTCATCTTCATTTAATTGGCTGGCAAGTGAACCATTTTCTTCAAAAAAAAGTTTACGATACACTTTTGCAATTTTACGATGTAATTTATATTTCCCAGGATTAGCTTCACAGCCCATAAAAGGAATAACTTTTCCATCTGGCAGAATTAGAGCATTCCATGCATGATTATTTGTTCCATCTGGCCAATGAGGAGTATAATCACTTGTAACTGCAAGTCCATTGGCACGCATTGCATAAATGGTGAAATTCGTCATATCCTCACATCTACCGAGACCATATTCAAGCATTTGCTCTAATCCTAAATCAGTTGGATGAAGATAGAAGACATCCTTGAAGGTGAACATTTTTTTACATCTGTCATTAATCAAGCAAGCAAGTTTCAATGGGTCATAGGTAGAATCACGGAGCGAGGAAAATTCATTCCAGAAATATGTTCGCCAATCTGAAATAGGCTCTGAAGAACCTCTATAAGGAAGCACATATTCAAGAAAGTTTTGCCAACCAAGTTGTTGTGTCCATGGCAGAGTTTCATAAGCGATAAAAACGGTATCAATATGCGAAATAAGAAAATTAGCAGTAACTGTTTCTATATCCTCTCTTCTCTCTTTCAGTTTCCAATGGAATTCCTGTTCTCTTTCAGCCTCTAAGGAATCTAAGTAGTCATGAATTTCTCTGTAAGTATTGAAATCTAATACATTAAACTTAATCTCATTTTCCAGTGAATCTACTAAAATAATATCAGCAAAACAATGGTCTGGCATATAAGCAATCAAGAAAGACGCTGCTTCCAATTTTTTTGGGTCATTCTGGTAGTGAAAAAGAACCTTTTTTAACTCACCCTTATTTTTCTTTGCAGACTTGATTGCTTTAATAACTTTGTCTCTGTACTGTTCAGG
>CAYNOU010000031.1:0-23964 GCA_964398885.1 uncultured Candidatus Cloacimonadota bacterium
CCAGGTCTGCACAGCAATACTCATAAAAACGGAAATTAATGGAATCACTGTTTATGAATGCCCAATATGTGGTCAACTCCATAATAAATTTGGTGAGATGATTGAATATCAGGATTTATATCCAAATAATAAAAAATGATAAAAAACATACTTTATAACCTATTCATATCGTTTGTAGTAGAAAATTAAACTGTTAATAAATTCAAACTTGATTACATACATTTTGCATAAGAATCAATTAAAAATTCACTTCACAGGCGTCATTTTATTCTTGTCGCTTCTATTTCTCTCTCAATTATTTGCCCAACCCCTCAAAATCAAATCCATCAAAATCACAGGGAATAAGCATTTCACGCAAGCAGAAATTCTTAAATCATTAAGAATAAAGGAAGGGGATGAGTTCTCCTATCAGGAGCTTAATAACAATTTAAACAATATTCTTCAACTCTATAAAAATAAAGGATTTTATTTAATACAAATTCTCCCACCAGAAGTTCTACCAGATGAATCTGGAGAATATGTAAACATAAAAATCAAAATCCGCGAAAGTCAAAAACTAATAGTTTCAGATATTAATTTTAATGGTAATAGATACTTTTCAAACGATAAATTAAAAGAAATGGTATCCATAAAATCTGGACAGCCATTCTCTATTGAAAAACTAAATGCAGACTTAAAATCCATTGTTGATGCTTATGGTGAAAAGGGTTACCCCTTCTGTGAAGTTGAAATAGACAGTTTATCCATAAATGATGAAAAAATATCTGTCCTTTACAAAATCGCTGAGAACGATTTTGTGAGAATTTCCGAGCTGATTTTCAAAGGGAATGAAATTACTAAAGATAAGACACTAAAACTTATAACAAATTTTGAAGAGAATGAAATCTATAGAAACTCAAGAATAGAATCAGCAAAACGCAATTTGATACGTAAGAAATACATTTCAGATGCTGAAATTATTCCTCTTAATAAAAGAGAATTATTAATCACAATAAAAGAAAAACAGATGAACCATTTTCAAGGGGTTCTGGGATTCGCTTCTCAAGAAGATGTTTCATTTATTGAAAAACTTACAGGATATATTGATTTTACTTTTCTCAATATTTTAGGCACAGACAGAGAAATAAATCTTTCATGGAAAAAATTGAAAAAAAATTCCTCTCAATTTTACATATCATACATAGAACCTTTTATATTACATCAGCAAATTTCTGCAGAATTATCTTTTAAAAGAAAAAGCATTGATACAATTTATGTCAATTCTGAATTTCAATTAAAGACAAACTTCTTAATGAGCAGCTATGATAAAATTGGTGTAAAAATCTTTACGGAAAGCAGTCTTCAAGACACTATTCGCACAAATAAAAAAGGAGTTGGAGCAGAATGGAGAAAAGACAAATTAGACTATCCTGTAAATCCGAAAACCGGTTATTATAATTCTCTATCATACGCTATAAATTGGAAAAATAAGAAATCCTATCATCAAGAAATTTCTGCAGATGTCCAATGTAACATCCCGATTAATAAAAGTAAAAGTAATATATTGTCTTTAAGAGGTCGCACAAATCTGCTCTATACTTCTGGAGATTCCCTTTCAGAATATGATTATTATTATTTTGGAGGATACGATAATCTGCGGGGTTTTATTGACAATCAATTCGCATCAGACAAATTTTGTATATTCAATATAGAATATCGTTATCTTCTTTCTAGAGATTCAAGGGTATTTGCATTTCTGGACTATGGCTATAGTGCAGAGAATAAAAATCTTTTAGGATGTGGGTTTGGAGTTCATATGAAAAGTAAAATCGGAATTATAAAAATTGATTATGGAATTGGATATCAGGACGGACAATGGACTAACCCGCTTGATGGGACTTTGCATTTTGGAATAGAAGCAGGGTTTTAAAAACTTGAAACTTGCCTGTCCATCGTAGCACAGCGAAGATGGAATACTTGAAACTTGATACTTGCCTGTCCATCGTAGCACAGCGAAGATGGAATACTTGATACTTGATTATTTCCCAAGTTTCCAATTTCCAGTTTCAAGTTTCATTTTTATAGGAGAATGATTGAAATTAACACAATTGGAATTGACAGGATTTAAGTCCTTTGCCGATACGACAAAACTCAGTTTTTCTAAAGGACTAACTGGAATTGTTGGACCAAATGGTTGTGGGAAATCCAATATTTCCGATGCAATTCACTGGGTTCTTGGAGAGCAAAACCCAAGAAAGTTGCGTGGAGATTCAATGAGAGATGTTATATTCAAAGGAACCAGAAAATGTGCACCACATAGTTTCACCGAAGTTTCTATAATAATTGATAATGACAAAAAAATCCTGCCTGTTGATTTTGAAGAGGTTACAATAACAAGAAAAGTCCATAGAGATGGAGAGAGTGAGTTTAGAATTAATAATAATGCCTGCCGATTAAAAGACATTCTGAATCTATTCTACGATACTGGAATGGGACGACGAGCATACTCATTTATGGAACAAGCTATGATTGATGAACTCCTCAGCAGCAATGATGAAGAACGTAGATACCTGTTTGAAGAAGCTTCTGGAATTATGAAATATAAACAAAGTCAAAAAGTAAGTGAAAATAAACTCAACTCAGTTAAGAATGACCTTACTCGTCTTGAAGATATAATAGCTGAAGTGGGGCATCAGGTAGGCACACTTCGCCTTCAGGTCGGAAAAGCAAAGAGATATCAAAATCTGAAACAAAAAATTAATAGAATCCAAGTACAACTTGAAGGTATAAAATTTTTTGAGGTGCAAAAACAACTCAAGCCATTGAATTATGAATACTTGAATATTGAAAAGAAGTTAACTGAAACTATCAAAAATATATCAAAATCTACACAAACCTATAATCAAAAAAATAATAGCCTATTAAGCATTGAAAAAAAATTGAAAGAAGAACAAAACAAATTAAAAGATATTGAAACCAGAATCAATAACTACGAAAAAGAAATCTTGCTTAATCGTCAGCAGATTTATAATAATAAATCAGTTCTTAGAGAAAATACAAAAAGAATTCAGAAAATTGAAGACCAGAGTATATCTATAAAAGAAAATTTAGAAAAAGATATTAAGGCATCCAAGACAATTAAGGAAAAACTTTCAGAAAAAAAAATCAACGCTCAAAATCTTAAAAGTCAATCATCCATTATTATACACAAAATTAACAAACAGAATTCAACTCTCAAAGAAATAAGCAATAAAATAAACAATATAACGAGTAGCCAAAAAATACTATTAAATGAAAAATCTGAAATTAGCACAAAAAAGAATGTAATGTCTGAACAAAAAGAGATTCTGCAAAGTAAGATTTATAAATATAAAACCAAAATTGAGAATCTATTTAAACTAATTGCTAAAAATAAAGAATATGAAAAACAACGCAAATCTGAATTAAATTATCTACTTGAGCAAAAATCCTCCCTTGAATTAGAAATTCAAGAACTGACTGATTTAGAGAACAATTTATTAAAACAAATTCATAATGATGAATTGCAAACAAAGTCTCTTGAGAAAGAAGTTCAACAGTTGATTGATTGGGAAAACAGTTTATCCGGTTATGAAGAAGGCACAAAAAAGATTATTGAGTATTTTTCAGATAAAAAAAACATTTCTATAATGAGTGACCGTATTGAAATTGATGATAAATATATTTCTCTTATTGAAAATACATTAAAATATCTCATCTCATCAGCAGTCTGCCCTGAAAATGAAATTGAGAAGATACTGTCCTTACTTCAAAAAGAAGGTCTTAATTCAAATATACTTGTTGAAAGTGCTCTGAATAATCAAACTTGTTCACAAAGTCCAGAAATTAATAAGTATGATTCTGCAATACCTTTAACAAGTTTGATAAAGATAAATAATTTGAACATCAATCCAAAAATTCTTGAAAATATCTATATGGTTCCTGATAGACAAACAGCAAAAAAGTTAGCTTTTGAAAATCGTGATTCTTCTAATGAATTACATTTCATCTCAAATGATGGTGAAATGTTTAGCAGTTTTGGAATTGTGAAAACTAATTGGCATAAATCCTATACTGCTGGACTATTATCAAGAAAGAAAAAAATCAAAAAAATTCAGGATGATATTCAAAAAAAATCTATCGTGCTTGATGATTTGAATAAAAAATTAAAGACTATATCTTCTAATAAAAAACAGAAAAGCGAAGAAATGATATCTATTTCCACGAAGATTAAAAAACTTGAATCCATTCTGATGGATAAAAGAAAAGAAAAAATACAACTTTCCTTGCAACTTGATAATTTTACAAATTTACAAAAGGAAACAAAAAATATCCTAAATAAAACTAAAAAGGACTTAATTGAAATTGAATATCGGCAAAAAAATATTGAAGAGCAACTAAGAGAATTACCAAAAAATAATATTGACGATTTGATTGCCAAACAGGATAAAATTCGGAAAGAACTACATCATCTTAGAAATCAGAGGTCTGAAACTGAACAAAATCTGCAGAGATTAAATATAGAAATCGCAAAATTAGAAAAAGATGTGTATTTTATTTCAGAAAATATTCGCAAAAACAAGCTTATTATGAATGAGAACGATAATCTATTAACAAAACTAAAAGAAATTATTGACCCACAGAAAAACGAGATTGCGAATTTAGAAAAATTAATAGATGAATTAGAAAACAAATTCCGCTCCGAGATTAAAGAACTGAATAAGTTTAAGGCAAAAGCTCTAAAAGAAGAAAATCAATTTCATACACTTCAGGACCAAATAGATGAGTTTAAATTAAAATTACACGAATTTGAATTTAAAAAGGATATTTTTACTGAAAATAAACAAAATATTGAATTAAAAATTCAAGAGGCAAAATTGAATTTGAATCATATCCAGGAGAATGTAATCTCTCATTTTCATCATGACCTTACACACGATAATGAGGAAGAATATGCAGATTTAGACCCAAATGATTTAAACAGAGAGATAGTAAAGAATCAAAAACTGCTTGATAATTTAGGTCCAATAAATTTAGCAGCAATTGATGACTATGCTACTCAAAAAAAACGACTAAAATTTCTAAATGAACAAATGGAAGATTTGATACAATCTCAAAAGAATCTACAGCAAGCAATTTCACAACTTAACCAAACCGCAGAGAAAATGTTCTTAAATACCTTTAAACAAATTCAAGAAAATTTTGAAATGATTTTCAAAGAAGTTTTTAATGGTGGTAAAGGAACTCTCCGCCTGGAAGATGTATCCCATCCATTAGATTCAAAAATTGAAATCTTTGCCAGCCCGAAAGGAAAGAGAATCTTAAATATAAATCTACTTTCTACAGGAGAAAAGGCTCTAACTGCAATAGCGTTGATGTTCTCAATATATTTGGTAAAACCGAGTCCATTTTGTATTCTTGATGAGATTGATGCACCACTGGATGATGCTAATATAAATCGTTTCCTCCATCTTTTAAATAAATTTTCAGAGAGTACTCAATTTATCATTATTACTCATAATAAACGAACAGTGGAAGCCGTTGATTATCTATATGGAATTACTATGGAGGAAAGCGGAGTTTCAAAAATCGTTTCGGTAAATCTATCTTAATAATAATTTATAAATGAAGCATTTCCTACCTTTTATAATATTGATATTATTTTCCATTCAATTATGGAGCAATGAATTAGAGATAAAGTTTGATTCAATAGATTCGTTATTTATCTTTAAAAAGGGAAAGATTCAAGGCGATAGTCTTTTTTTATACTTTTCTGGTAAAATGCTCCAACAAAATAGAGACTATTACGAATCAATCGCTTATTTTGAAGAATACCTTTGCAAAAATCCAGAGGATTCACTGTCTTTATATGCTCTTTTCAATATTGCTGACTCCTATTTAATGCTGGATTACACGGATATGGCTTTTACAATCTTTTCTGAACTTAATGATAGATTTCCGTTTTCAAAATTAGGAATCCTATCTTTAAAAAAAATGGGAGATATCTATTTCTCAAGAGAAAATTACTCAAAAGCGAAGCTTCTTTATCAAAATTTCATTTATTATAATTTTGATTTAGACATCAAGGATTATGCCTTTTTCCAGATAGAACGTTGTAATTACCATCTTGGTATAACAAAACATCCAACTGAAATATTTCAAAACTTCATTAAAAAATATCCTCGCAGTAAGCTTTGTCCCGAACTCCGGTTTGAGTTGGGAAATTATTATTTCAAAATCGGGAAATATACTGAATCAATTCATAAGTATAAGAGAATAATTGATATAAATCCAGAAGTAAGTTGGTTGGATTCTGTATATTTTCAATTAGCTTTGATTTATCATGAACAAAAGGACTGGAAGAATACCATTAAAAATATAAATAATCTTACCCAAAATTTTCCTGAATCTAATCTTAAAAAGAAAGCATATAAGCTTCTTATAGATGGCTTATTAGAAGAGAACAATTTCCTGTTGGCTATAAACACATTGAATTCAACTATCCAATCAACTCGTCCTGAGGAGAGTAATGAATATTATCAGATGCTTGCAGACATCTATGAAAAATTCGGTTTACACAATGAAGTTATGGATATCTACCAGATAATGCTGCAGAATGAAAACGATGAAGAAAAAAAGGAAATGCTTCATAATAGAATTTCTGAGTTAAGAAAAAAGACTGGTAAAACCGAGGATAGTCTGCGCTATTTTAATAATAAGCAAATGAAATCTAATTAGTGCTTGCGAATCAACCATTGCGAAGGTTTCTGACCATTCGCAAGGTTTTGAGTCTAAAATTTTTTCTTTATTTGGATAAAAAAATTGACATCAATTATAGAAGATATATTTTATTGTTTAAGCCGAAGTGGCGAAATTGGTAGACGCACTGGACTCAAAATCCAGCGCTGTTTTACGGCATGCCGGTTCGAGTCCGGCCTTCGGCACCAAAAATGTTTAACTTAGGAGTTATCGTATTTTATCTTGCTATTTAACCATATAATTGCGTTCAATACGCTAGTTTGCCTTAGAGGTTTGTAAGGCAAATGAAATTATTAAATTACTCATAAAATCATTCAAAGGAGACTAAATAAAATGAATAAAAGAATTAAACTAATCCTGTGTTTAGGATTATCTATAAGCTTCGCTGTTGTATCAACTATACCAGCATACGCTGGCTCTGAAGCAACTTGTATATTCCTGCTTATTGAACCTGGCTCACGCCCGGGTGGAATGGGTCACTCTTATGTATCAATAGCAGAGGGAGGAATCGCTTCATGGTGGAACCCTGCAGGCCTTGCTTTCATCAAACATTCTGATATAGACCTTATGCACTCAAATTGGTTTGGCGATGTTGTAGATGATATGTATTACGAATATCTCGGATATGTCCAACATGTTGAAGGAATTGGAACACTTGGATTAAATGTAACCTATATGACTTATGGTGAATCAGAAGCAAGAGATGCAGAGGGAGGGTGGCTGCGTAATTTTACCAGTTATGAAATTGCTGTTGGTGCCGTATATGGAGCTGAAATTAAAAAGGATCTTGGATTAGGCATAAATATTAAAGGAATCATTAGTGGATTATGTCCATTAATACCTGAACTTATGGAGGCAGAAGGAGAAGGATATACTTTTGTTCTTGATATAGGCGTTCTAAAGAAAAATCTCATTATTCCCCGCCTTTCATTTGGAGTAAATCTACAAAATTTTGGTCCAGATATGTCCTATGCTAATTCTGATAATAGTCAACCAATGCCTCTAAATCTAAAGCTTGGATTTTCATATAAAATTCTTGATTCAAAATACAATAAATTGACAGCTTCAGCTGATATTAATAAAATGCTTGTTGATACTGAAGATCGATCAATAGTTGGAGCATTTACTTCTCTTCATGATGAGCCTCTCAAAGATGAATTTGAATCTATGATTGAAAATATTGGTGTGGAATACAAATATTACAATCTAATCTCTTTACGAGCAGGCTATGTAAATGATGTTGCAGGGCATATCAGAGGTGTTTCATTTGGCGGTGGTGTCAGTTATGAATTCTCCAAAGGAAAAGAATTATCATTTGATTTTGCCCTACAACCTGCTGGTGAACTTACTGCTAATAATAAAACCTTTTCTTTAGGGATAAAATTCTAATTATACCATTAAATAATATAAGAATTCTCTTTTGCAATTATTGTCTAATTGTAGAAAATATTCGTAATAAAAATCTTTATAAAAAAGTAATAATATGATATTGAAAACCAATACTAAGATTGTCTCACTGAAAAATGTAATAATTGTATTTTTTATAATCTTATTCGTTTTTCCTTTTCTTGCATCAGGTAAAACAAATAGTTTGAAAATTCTGAAAAAAGAAGATACTCGTATCACAAAGCATTTTCAGAAAATTAAACGTTTACCCAATATTTATAGAGAAAAATTTCAAATTCGTAAAGAAAGAAAGAAATTTTTAAAAAGAAAAGGTGATGAATATGAAGTTAATCTCCTTGTGCTCTTGGTTGATTTTCCGCAAGAAGAACCTGATAATCCTAAAACAACAGGGAATGGGAAATTTGACTTTAGTAAATATGATTATTTTAATGATGAAAATGGCGAATTAGATTCAGTTAGAACAGTTGGCTCCCCTCCTCATGACTCTACATATTTTCATCAATGTATAGTTGCAATGCAATACTATTATCAAACTGCAAGTTTGGGTGTCTTAAACTCATTTGACCCATTACAGCCTGTTAATTTCCATTTTAAAATATTTCCTAACAAGGCCGATACTGCGTATCATCTTCCGCAAAAAATGGCTTACTACTATCCTGACACAGAGGATTGGGGACTAAAGACTGAAAGATTGACTGAATATTTCAAAGATGCTATAATTTCAGCAGATACAACAAATTTTCCTCAAACTCCTGATATTAACTTCTCTGATTATAATCACATTATGCTAATTCATGCAGGTTCTGATTGGCAGCATGATGTTTTTTGGGACACACCTTGCGACCTTCCCGCATTTTTTATCAGTTTAGAAGAGGACTCAATTGCAGTTACTGATGCTAATGGAGACACAACATATATAAAAGAAGCAGCAAGTGTTCCGGAAACTATGTCGCAGGATTTTTATAAAAGTGGTCACCTCCAGTTTGGATTTGCCGCTTTGAATGCAGAGATAGTGCATGAATTTGGACACAGCCTTGGCCTTGTGGATTTATACAACACAAACAATTCTTACCCTGCTGTTGGCTACTGGGATATTATGGACAGTGGTGGAATGACAGCCGTTATTTCTATCGATACCGCAGCAACTCCGCAGGATACTATTGTTATTGAAGGAGCATTGCCCATCTTACCGTCTGTCTGGTCAAGATTACTTATATGGGAAGATGCATTCAAAAATTCAGGAAAATATGTTGAAGTTACTTCCCCGAAGGAAATATTAGTTGATGCTGCTGAATTTCCTTTTGCTGCAAATCCTCAGTTTATCAAAATCCCAATTAATGATGAAGAATATTTCTTATTGGAGAATCGCGAAACTGATATTGATGGAGATGGAACAACTGGTATAAAACTTGATGATGTCACTGAGAGAGTTCCACTATATCCTGCGGACACTACAAGCTGGCTGCCAAACAATGAATATGACTTTATGCTTCCTACTTATGACCCATATCTTGAAGCTGAAACAAATGGTGGACTGTGTATCTGGCATATTGATGATTATGTAATTTATGATGAAATTGTTTATGTAGATGGAAAGCCATATAGTAGATTTGAAGCCAATTGCGTTAATGGTAGTTACTCTCGGAGAGGGATAAAACTTATTGAAGCAGATGGAATAGAAGATATTGGAAATCCCACCAATCCATATGCGTATGTATTTGGATGTCCATACGATCCTTTTTTCAAAACAAAACCAGGTATATGGACTCCAGGTGATTCTAATAGATTTCATAATTATCATTTTGGACCAACAACTACACCAAACTCATTTAGTAATGAGAATATAAATTCTTTAATAGAAATTTTTGACATCAGCAATTATGGAACTACTATGTGTTGTAAGTTCCAATATCAACTATATAGCAATATAAAATCAATCACTACTGAATATAAATTCAATACTAATAATCAAATTTTGTTCTTTAATGATCCTATTTTTCAATCAAAAAATATAGCTTTTATCTCAGATTCTATGCTTACTATCAATAATGATATTTTGGGAGATTTTACTTATAGTTTTGATAAAAAAATAACTCAGCCAATTTCTCTTCTAAATAGACAACCCGACCACTTCATTATAGTTGCATTTAAAGATTCAATTGCATTGGTAAATTTTAATCTAACTAATTACCCGCCATTAAGTTCATTTGGAACATACACTTGTGAGCATGATATAATATCAGACTCCCCTATTGCACTATCAGAAGATAAAATATTAGTACTGACAGAGAATCTTCTAACATTATACAAGATAAAAAATGACAATTTACTATTCTGTAGAGAGAAAGAAGCAAATAAACCCAGAATCGCTTACAATAATTCCAAACAGGAAATCGTTGTTCTAAATTATCCCAACACAATTGCAATTTATGATACGAGTTTATCAATTCCTCCCATTGCAGAATTCTCTATTTCATCACATTTTGGAGAATTTTATCCAGTAATTGAAAATAAAGATACAACTCAAATTATTTTTTTCCAAGATGCTGTTGGCTCTATTTACAAGATTGAAAACGATAAGATAGAGAAAATTTTTGCAGAGGAAAGTTATAATTTTAGTAAAATTTCAAACATTGCCCTTGGTGATGTTAATAATGATGGTATACATGACATTGTATTTACAGCAGACAATACAATCTTTGCACTTCAACCCAATGGTGCATTATTAGAAAAATTTCCCATAACCCCAAATGCAGTTAATTACTCATCTTCAGTTTCACCAATAATTGGAAAATCTCTATTGCCTGAAAACATATCTCTCTTTCTACCAACCGCATCCAGCTGGACACAAGCTATTTCAGAAGATTGTGTGATAGTCCCAGAATACAGTTTTTCACTCGGATATTCTTATTCATCTCCATACATCAATTTCACGGATGATTCAACATATATTTATTTACCAGTTTCTGATTCAATTATCAAGGTTTTTTCTTTTAATAATGTATCCCTATCAGAGAATACAGTTTACTGGAACGGCTATAAAAATGGACCGGAAAGATGGAGCTGTTTGAATGAAACAACTAAAGGAAAACCAGACTCTATTGAATATTTACAGATTATCGCATTCCCCAATCCTGCTAAAAAAGGCGATGTAAGAATCAGAATAAACTCTCCAGAAGAGACATACTCAAGTATTCATATTTATAATTTGACTGCAAAACTTCTATTTCAGGATGTTCAGGAAATTAAACCTGATATAAACAATGAATATGTTTGGAATATAGATAAAATTTCTTCTGGCATTTATTTTGCAATTGTTAAGGTCGGAAGCCAGAAGAGATTGGTAAAAGTTGGGGTAATAAAATAGTATCTGACTACAGGAGTAGTTGAGTTTCTATTATTGGGCTTTTAAGGAATAACCCAGGAATGAGTTTACCCCGTCCGCAGGGTTTATGCCTTTATGGTGAAAAATGAAGGTTAACATTTTAGTGGTCGAAAAAAACAAAGACGAATTTGTCAACCTCGCAGAAAAAGAATATCTGAAAAGATTACAATCATTCCTCACTGTAAATTTATTAGTAATTCCTATAAACAAGATAAATCCCAAAACCGAGATTGCAAAAGCAAAAAATCTTGAATCAGATAAAATTCTTAAGAGAATTCCTGAAAGGTCGTATGTAATTGCTCTGGATGAAAACGGAAAATCTTTTACATCATTAGACTTTGCAAATCACCTCAATAATCTATTTGTGTCTCAGAATAAACCTCTTTACTTCATCATTGGTGGTCCTTATGGGCTGGCAAATTCTGTAAAACGCCGATGTGACGAGCTGTTCTCACTTTCCAAAATGACTTTTACACATCAGATGGTTAGAATAATCTTATTAGAACAAATCTATCGTGCAATGACTATAATAAAAGGTAAGAAGTATCATTATTGAGTTGGTTAAATTGGTTGTCCGCCAGAGGCGGATCCGCCTCTGGCGGAAAATGGTTAAACAGTAAACAAAATAATTTGGAGTGCTGTCAGCCAAAAAGCTTGGCGGATCTGTCATCCAGAAGAGTCCAAAGGATCTGACTTCTGCATGAGATCTCCGCCAGCTGGCGGATGACCCTTGGCAGGAAACGATTTCTGTCCCGCGGACGCTGGGATATTCGGAATGAGCTTTCAGCAGAACTAATGAAATTGGGAGGTAAAAAATGAAGACTAAAGCCAAAAAACGCAAATCCTGGTCAGAAAAATTAGCTGATAGCAAAGACCTTCCCAAAGTAGTGCCGATAACAGAAAAAATGAGTAAAAGATGGGGACAAGGCACAGTTGTTATTCCTGCTCCAATGGAAGTAGACGAAATTATGAAAAAGGTTCCCAAAGGCAGACTGACCACCATAAACCAAATTCGTAAAATCCTTGCAAAAAAGCACAATGCCACAATCAGCTGCCCAATAACTACTGGAATCTTTGCCTGGATTTCTGCAAATGCAACAGAAGAAGCAAAAGCAGAAGGAAAGAAAAATATTACTCCTTATTGGCGAACATTAAAATCTGACGGAAGGCTAAATCCAAAATATCCCGGAGGGGTTGAGAAACAATCCGCACATCTAAAAGAAGAAGGACACATGATTGAACCGGGAAAAGGTAAGAAACCGCCGAAAGTAAAAGATTTTGAAAAATATCTTGTAAAATCATGAAAGGGAAAATGAATAAAAAAATCATACAAAAACTAATTTCATCTGCAAAAGAAGCATCCCAAAATTCCTATACACCTTATTCTAATTACAAAGTTGGAGCTGCACTTTTAACAAAATCAGGTAAAATTTTTACTGGCACAAATATTGAGAATGCTTCTTTCCCTGCTGGAGTGTGTGCAGAGAGAGTTGCAATCTTCAAGGCTTTATCAGAAGGTTTCAAAGACTTTGAAGCATTAGCAATTTATGCAGAGGGGAAGAATTATCCATTTCCTTGTGGGATATGTCGTCAGGTTATTGTGGAATTCAGCACTGATTTGCCAATTATAATTGCAAAAAGCGTAGATAAATTCACAATAACCAACATTTCAGATTTGCTTCCATTTGTATTTGAATTTGAGAAGAAATAAGCACGATGAATGCAAAATAACTAACACACCCCTAATTCTCCTTCGGAGAATTTTTCCCCTCTTATCAGAGGGGAATTAGAAAAATCCCCTCTTGCCTGCCCGTCCTCTGGCGGGAGAGGGGTGCGACTTTAGTCGTGGGGTGTGTAAAATGCCAATAAAGCACGCTGTGTAAATTTGGATGATTCAGATAAATTTGTTGACAAGACTATTTAACCCCAAAAGCTAAAATTATGAAAGAAAATACAAAGAAGATTATCTCCGATTTAATTAACCGCTTCCACAGAAACAAAGAGGTATACAAAAACCCAAAATATAATGAAACACAACTAAGACGAGAATTCCTTGACACATTCTTTTCTGCACTTGGCTGGGATGTGGCAAATAAGCAAGGATTTGCTGAGCAATATAAAGAAGTTGTCCACGAAGATGCTATCAAAATCAGCGGAGCTACAAAAGCCCCAGATTATTCGTTCCGAATAGGTGGAGTGCGTAAATTCTTCGTTGAAGCAAAAAAACCAGCAGTTGATATTAAATATGACATACATCCTTCATATCAACTTCGTAGATATGCCTGGAGTGCAAAACTGCCAATTTCTATCCTTACAGACTTTGAGGAATTCTCAATTTATGATTGTAGAATTAAACCCAACCAGAATGACAATGCAAGCGTAGCTCGTATCTATTATCAAACCTATGATAATTATCTAAAAGATTTACAATTTATCTATAATACCTTTTCAAAAGAAGCCATCTTAAAGGGAGGTTTTGACAAATACATCTCCACTTCAACAAAGAAAAGAGGAACTTCTGAAGTAGACAAGGAATTTCTCAAAGAGATTGAAAAATGGCGTGATACACTTGCTCGTAATATCGCTTTGAGAAATAAAGCACTCTCTATTTTTGAATTAAATTTTCTCGTTCAACTCACAATTGATAGAATTATTTTCTTAAGAATTGCAGAAGATAGAGGTGTTGAAAATTATCGCACTTTATACAAACTTGCGGAGAAAAAGGATACTTACAGAAATCTCTTTCATCTATTCAGAATAGCAGATGACAAATATAATAGTGGCATATTTGATTTTCAAAAAGACAAAATTTCTCCAAATATCAATATTGATGACAAAGTTCTGAAATCCATTTTACTGCACCTTTATTATCCTGAAAGTCCTTATGAATTTTCTGTTCTGCCCGCAGATATTCTCGGTAATATTTATGAGCAATTTCTTGGCAAAACTATACGACTTACATCTTCACATCAAGCAAAAGTAGAAGAAAAGCCAGAGGTTCGCAAAGCCGGTGGTGTGTATTATACACCGAAATACATTGTTGATTACATTGTGAAGAATACGGTTGGCGAAATGATAAAAGGCAAAACACCCCGACAAATCTCCAAAATTACCATCTGCGACCCTGCCTGTGGTTCTGGTAGTTTTCTTATCCAAGCATATCAATATCTGCTTGATTATCATCGGGAATTTTATCAAAAAGACCCGAAAAAATATAAAGATAAAATTATCCAGATAGGAGAAAATAGTTATCAACTCACAACACAGGAGAAAAAACGAATTTTACTTAACAACATATACGGTGTAGACATTGACCCGCAAGCTGTTGAGGTAACAAAACTTTCTCTGCTTTTGAAAGTGCTGGAAGGTGAGAATAAAGAAACTCTTGGTAAGACACTTCAATTATTTCACGAAAGAGCATTACCAAATTTGAGCAATAATATCAAATGTGGAAATAGTTTGATTGGCACAGACTTCTACGAAAATGCTGATATGTCCCTATTTGGAAATGAAAAGATGAGAAAGATAAATGCTTTTGATTGGGAGAAGGAGTTTCCGCAAATATTTCGCCACAGAGACGCAGAGAACACAGAGAAAAACGGATTTGATGTGGTGATTGGAAATCCGCCGTATAGGGCAGAATTATCAGACCTTCAGAGAAAATATCTTGAGGTTAATTTCAGATTACATAATACTGATACTGCTTGTCTTTTTATAAGTTTAGCAAAAAGACTATTAAAAGATAAAGGAATAAACGGATTTATTGTCCCCAAACCTTTTGTTTATTCATCAAACTGGAAGATAATTAGAGAAGCAATATTAAATGGACTTATAGAAATTATAGATTGTGGGAAGGTATGGAAGAAAGTAAAGCTTGAACAGATAATATACTTTTATCAAAAAAATAAAAGACAAAAATCTTATAGATCCTGTATTAGAAAAGAACAAAAAATCTATTACTTGGGTGATATAAATAAAGAAACTTTCAAGGAATTTAATTTTTATCTAAATGGTATATCACCAGCTGAATTGTCCACAGGAGAAAAAGTTAAAAATGCCGGGATGTTTCTTAATGATTTTATTTTCAATCAACGAGGCGCTGTTTATCAAAAATATATTATTCCAGAAATAAGTGAATATAAAGTTTTAGGTGGTAAACAAATTGCAAGGTACTATATTAGGGAAGATATAAAAGGTTTTATTCGTAGAGATTTAATAAACGATGACAAAGCTTATGTTAAAGAAAATTCTATTTTAGTTCAAAGAATTGTAGCACATATTCAAAAACCGACAGATCACATAAAAATAACAGCTTCCTTATCAAAACAAATAGATTCTTCAAAATATATAATTGTCGATACAATTAATCAGCTTCAAAATAGATCAAAACTCTCGTCTGAATTTATTGTAGCAATTATTAATTCTAAGTTGATTTCATGGTATTCTTATCGCTTTATTTTTGGAAAAGCTATTAGAACTATGCAATTTGATAATCCTGTTACCTCCAGAATACCTTTTCCAGCAATAGATTTACGAAAGAAGAGAGAAAAGCAAATCCACGATACACTTGTGTCCCTTGTTGACCAGATGCTTTCTGCACAAAAGCAATTTCATTCAGCAAAAATAGAAAGAGATAAAAAACTCTACAAACAAAAGATAGATATTCTGGACCGGAAAATTGATAAATTAGTTTATGAATTGTATGGTTTGACAGAGGAAGAGATAAAGATAGTAGAGAATGATAACGAGAATATATAATTATTGTCCAATGGTTGGTAAATGTCCACATGAACCTGTGGATATAATACCCAACTCGTACTTCTTAATCCAGCCATTTGACAGTGAGAAAGAAAAACGTGAAAATGCCATAGAAGATGCACTTAGAAAATTTTACGGTAGCAATAAAAGATACGAACTAATAAAATCTGACTCTAAAATATACGATTTTGGCAGTTATTGTGACATCTGTTTAAAAATAAAATCATCTCAATTCTGTATAGTTGATATATCAGGTGAGATTCATGAGATTATTGATAAGGAGTCAGGTAAAAAGGAAACAAAAGTATTCTTACGCCCTAATGTTGCCCTAGAGTTAGGAATGGCATATGGATTCAATAAACCTGCATTAATACTGTCCCGTAAGTTGAATGGCAAACGTCAAATCCCATCTGACATAGAGTTTGTTCGATACATTGACATTTCATTAATAGATTTTCGCGGGTGGTCTGTTGCAACTCAAAAGTTATTAGATAGGTTAAGAGAAAGAATGCCTTTTAGACCTATTAAGGAATCCGTAGATTTGGATCAAATAAAATTAAAGCAGCATATTAAAAAGTATTATAAAACATTACTCCATTTAAAAAAAAGACTACCATCTCTGTATAAGAGAAAATTTAAGATAAATCAAATAGTTTATCGGGGGGGAAAGCTAGTTGGCATAATAAAAGAAGCGAAAGATTTATTTGAAGACATTTATTTTAACTTTTATGTCTCAGAAAACGAAATTGAAGATTTGGAAGGGCAATTAAAAGTTTATCATGTTCAACCAAATGGATTGGCTCAGGTAGAATTTTATAAGGTAAAAGGTGGTGGAAATTATTTAGATGAAGTTGCTCAGTATTGTTTCAAAAACGATAATTTCGTTCCTAATGAACATAGACTTGAGTTGATTATTCCTGAGGTAGTTAAAAAGATAAGCTTAAGAGGAATAAAAGATTTAATAAAAAATATTTAAAATATATTATAAGGAGGTATTATTATGACTGAAATTGAAGGGAAAGTTGCCAAGATAATTGATGTCTATACAATTGTTATTAATAAGGGATCTGAACATGGTGTTGAAGAAGATATGCGTTTCGTAATCTACGAGCCTGGCGAAGATATTAAGGATCCTGATACTAAAAAATCTTTGGGTAACTTTGAATATGTTAAAGCGAAAGTAAAAGTTACTTATGTCCGTGAAAAGTTCTCTACTGCTGAAACCTATGAGACATATACATTTTCTTGGAGCAATATAGCTGCCATACTAACAGAAAAGTCTAAACGCCGAGAATTACCCTTGGAAGAAGAAACGAGAGAAAAGTTGCAAAAAAAACGAGTATCATCAGTAAAAATCGGAGATTTAGTTAGGCATATTTTGGACTGAAAACAAAAAATAGATATTCTGGATAAGAGAATTGATAAACTGATTTATGAATTGTATTTTTGGACAGAGTAAGAGATAAAGATTGTGGAAGGCAGAGAATGATATACCGAGAAACACACCCCGCCCCGTGTAATATAAAACGCTTCGCTATTACACGGGGCGGGGTGTGTCAAAATCCACTCCCAAAATATAAAAAATAAATTCATGAAAAAACAAATCTCTCCTAAAAAAGAATTGGATATTTCAACCAATACATTTATTACAGCAGGCGCGGGTGCTGGCAAAACAACTCTGCTTACAGACCGCTTTTGCGAGATTCTGGACTATTTCGCAAAGAATAAACTTCCGTATGGTTTTGAAAATATCTTAGTAATCACATTTACACAGAAAGCTGCCGCAGAAATGAAACAAAGGATTTTTGATAAAATATCCGGGGATGCAAATGAAGAACAGAAATATAATTTCAAAAATATAACCCTGGATGAAAAAGAAATAATACTTGAAGAGTTTCCAAAAAACTATATCTCCACCATAGATGCATTCTGCTCAAAAATTGTGCGTCAACATCCACTCAAGGCTAAAATAGACCCAAATTATGATATCCTTACTGAAAGCGAATCAACGCAAATCAAAAATGAAATAATAAACGAACTTTTACAAGACATTGCCATTTCTCAAAATAACGAACTAAAAAATATCTTGCAATTCTGGGATGGAAATAAGATTAGATTATTTCTAAAATATGCTTTGAATAATTTTTACAAGTTTAAAGAATATTTTAAAAAACTGAAAAACAAATCTCCATCAGAAATTTTACAAGACTCTCTGGAAAACAACTCTCCCGAAAATGTTGATTCCTTTATTGCCTATCTCCAGAGCAAAAAAGATTTTCTGAAAAAATACGCCTCTCTAAATATAGATTCTCCTATTATAAATATCTGTAAAAATACTCTTAATAATTTAGAGAAAATTATAGCCAATACTTCAAATTTAGAAAAACAAAGCATCCTTAAAAGAATTTTAGAAGAACTGGGAAATAATGACAAATATTATACATTTACAAGTTCCCACCAATTGGGTAAAAAAAATGTCTGGGAAGAAGCAGGACTTTTAGGGTTATATAAGAATATTAAATTACAGAAGATAGCACAAAAATTAGAGGAAAATTTTCCCTATAAGAACATAAAATTTCTGCATTCTGAAGTGGACGAACAAGCAGGTATTTTGATATCAAACCTTTATAATATCTTTGAAAAGGCTGATGAAAAATTGTCCGATTGGAAGCAGATAAATCAGAAATATGAATACGAAGATATTTTGCAGAAAACAATTAAGTTGTTAAAGTATAACAAGAGTATTAGACAAAAACTATCAAATCAATTCCAATATATTCTTGTTGATGAATTTCAAGATACAAATTATCCGCAATGGGAATTGATAAAACTTCTTGCCACTGAAGATGATGGTTCTTTGAGTCAGAAGAAAATTTTCTTGGTATATGATGAAAAGCAATCCATTTACCGTTTCCGAGGAAGTGATATAACTGTTATCCAAAAAGCAAAAAAAGAAACCAAAATTCCCAAAGAACAAATCCTTAATATCTCCGATAATTACCGCTCAAATACAAATCTTGTTAAATGCTTCAATTTTATGTTTGAAAAGGTATTCCCAACAAAGAAGGAATTAGATTTTGAAGCAGAATTTCAGATTGCAGAATCAAAAGCGAAGAATCAGTTTTCTGGATTCGTGGATGTTGCTATGCTTAAAAAAGATGAGTCTGCCAGTGAATATGAAAATACCTGTCTGGAAGCACAATTGGTTGGAAAAAAAATCAAAGAGTATCAAAAATTCAAGCCTGAAATACAAATGGGTCAGTTGAATCAGTTAAATCGGTTGAATCAGTTAAATCAGTTAACCAGTTCAACTCCCGATTTATCCCGATATATCGGGATAAATCGGGACAGTCCAACTAATAAACCTTATTTTGCTATTTTAGTTGACTCAAGAAGAAAATTTGTTATCTATCAACATATATTAAGGACAATTGGAATTGATTGTGAATTGATTGGCGGAACTGGATTCTTTCAAACACAGGAAGTTTACGACATCTTTAATCTCCTATCTTTTTTAGTTAATCCGAATGATGAGATTGCTCTTGTGGGAATACTGCGTTCACCATTATTCTGCTTTTCTGATAGTGACATTTTTAGGGTTTCACAACAAGAAGGTGAAGGATTCTTTCAAAAATTTCAAAATTTTGATTCGGCAACAACTGAATTACTGAACAATTGGAGGAATCTCTGCTTTCAGATGCCTCTGGATAAGTTCTTAGAATACATTGTTAGAGAAAGATTTCTTGACTACTCTCTTTTGGAAGAATCTTCAAAAGGGCAAAAACTCGCAAATTTTGAAAAACTCAAAAGTATCGCTTCAAGATTTTCAAAAGATGGAAAAGGGATTTACGATTTTCTGAAATATCTTTCAGAAGAGATTGAAGTAAACACACGCGAACCTTATTCAGAAATTCCGGTAAAAAGTGAAGTAGTAATTATGACAATTCATCAAGCAAAAGGGCTTCAGTTCCCAGTTGTGATAATCCCTGATATTTCACATAAGCCAAAATCGTCACTGGTAGAGCCCTTTCTTATTGAAAAAATTAATGGTAAGATTGAACTCGCGGTGAGTATTTATGATAATTTTAATAAAGGAAAACGAACCGTTATTTTAAACAAAATAAAATCCGAAATTGATGCCCAAGAATCAGCAGAAAGAAAGCGACTTTGCTATGTTGCTTGCACACGTGCGCAATCTATACTTTGCTTTGTTTGTCAGACAGATGGAAAAATTAAGAGAAAAAATATTTTAGATTATTCTGCAAAGACCTGGTATGAATATTTGATTGATATCTTTGATATTGAAAATCTGGATTTTCCTGAAAATTATCAGAATTCACCCTTGAAAATCCCATCTTCTGTAATTGATAAAAATAATCTTCCGGTCTTAATTAAAACTTATAATATTGAAAAAAAATTAGAAAAAAAAGCAATCTCCAACATAAAAAAGATTAACTATGAACATCCAGAAAATAAATTCCTCCAATTTCCTAAAATAATAAGATTTTCAGTAACAGATATTATTAATCATCTTAGAAAAAAAGAAGGAACAAGTGCAGTGGCAGCGGCAGAAGCAGGTGCAGTGGCAGATAGCACTCAGTCAACAATTGATTCTGCGAAGCTTGGCACCGCTTTTCATTATCTTTTACAATTAAACATTTTTGAAATCACGGAAAATAATGAAAACAAAATAAAGGATTATTTTAGTTACTCGTTGCAGGTTGAAAATCCTGATTCTTATATCTCTGAGCTGAACTTTCACTTGCACAATGCAGGTAATTCCGAATTATTCAACATTCTTAATCAAAAAGGGAAATTTACAGTACTACCTGAATTTGAAGTGCGTTATACCAATCAAACCAAAAATGGAATTTATTGGGAGCTTTCTGCAAAAATTGATCTGTTATATAAGGATAGTCCGCCAGCTGGCGAATGGCACTTGATTGACTACAAAACGAATAAAGCCAATTCTTCTGAAGCAATAACACGATTCAATAAATATGCTCTTCAGATTCAGTTTTATATCTATCTTCTGAAAAAAAGATTTGGTATAAAAATCCCATTAGAGAATCCCGATATATCGGGACTAACGGGACAGGTATCTTCTGCCAGAATTTATTATTCCTATTTTAACAAATTCCAAAACATTGAGCCAACACAGGATGAAATATTAGAAGATTTAATTAAAAATTATATCGCTTCTTCATTTTCAAGTTTGCCTGACTTTTCAAAAGAAATAGGAAAAGAGCATATTCAAGTAAGGAAAAAAACTTTGTGCCAATACTTGCCTCGTGGTAAAGCCTTAAGTGGTGACTCTGTGGCAGATTCATACTCTGGAAACAATCTTGTGATTCTTACTCCTAATCGTAGCATTGCAAGAGAAATAAATTCTATGACCAAAACTCCATCTATCAGAGCTTTTCATCTGCAGGACTATCTTACTAATCTATTACAGGGTTCGCTTCCAAATCTTATTGATAAAAAAACTAACTACTTGATACTAAAGAAAATAATTCAGGAAGATACAAAAATTAACCTCAAAAATTTGCCAGGTATAACGGATTCTTTTGAGCAAGCAATGGAAATATTTTATCAAAATAACAAAGATTTGAACAAAACATCAAAACTTTTCAGGACTCTTTACAATTCTTATAATAATTATTTAGAAGCACACAACCTGCAGAATGCTTATGACATTTACTATTCATTATTTTCAAATTCAGAATTAGTTTCAAAAACTGATTTTCATTTATTAGGAAAATTTTATTTTGATGAATTTTCAATATGGGGAGAAATTTTGGACCTTATAAAAAGTAAAGCCAAATCATTCTCAGTAATCCCTGATGAAGATAATCTATCTGCGGAAATATCCTGTTTCAATTGTATTACTCAACAGGATGAAATTATTCAGACAGCAGAAAAAGTTTTTCAACTGCTAAAAAAAGGAATAAATATAAACGAAATCAATATTGTTCTCACTGACTACAAGAAATACTTTCCAATTTTAGAAAACATTTTCCCTCAATATGGAATTAGATATAAGACTGCGAAAGGGAAACAATTGAAATCCAATCCTGTCTATATCGTGTTTGATAGTATCTTTAGACTTTTTCTTGAACCATACAAATTGGAGAATATTTACGCATTTCTTAACAATTCGTTTGTTTCAGCAGACATAAATATTCAACAAATTGATTTATTTGCCAGAGATAATAACATCTCCACTCTGCAACAGTTTATCAAACATCCTGATATCTTGAAACTAGAAACTGGAAACTGGAAACTGGAAAAACAAAAACCAAGTATCAAGTTTTCCACCAGAGGTGGATCCGCCCTTGGCGGGCAAGTTTCAAATTTTAAAAAACTATCAGACCTTATTGATAAATATTTTGTATTTCCTGCGAATAGGAAAAATAAACCTGAATATTTTCATGAAAAAATCAAAAATATACTGAATCACTTTTGTATTGATAAGTATTTTGAGAATGATAATGCACAACAACCTTTCTATAAAGAAAATAAAAAATCCTATGAAATAATATTAGCCCTGCTTGAAAATTTAGTTAAAACTTATCAAAGACTGAAAATCAGTGATATTTCTGTTCATCAACTTTACGATGATTTCCGGGATTGGTCTGGGATTGTAGAATATAAGTTGTCGGATGAATACCAAGGAGTAAATATATTAGGCGCCTGGGAAAGCATAAATCACAAAGCTAAATATTGTTTTATCTTAGGTATGGCTGAAGAAGTATTTCCGGGGAAAATAAAAAAGAATTTCCTCATTCAAAATTTAGATATTAATAAACGAAAACTAAAACGAAATCTATTTATACACTGGCAGAAAAATTATGATGAAATAACTTTTCTATATCCTGAAAAGGATGATGAAGGAAATCAACTACAAAAATCATCTTTTCTCTCTACCAGATTGAGAGCCTTTGGAAAAGATATTTCTTTGGAGTCGGCAAGTCTCTTGCCGAATTCAAAAACTGAAAATGATAAAGAAAAAATTATCAGCAGAAAGGGATATTTTCAAGATTTAATCAGGAATGAAGAAAGAATCGTATTTCAAAACAACAAAGTATTAGAGAGACTATCTAAGAGAAACATTGAGGTCAAAGAAAACTCCCTCTCTAAATTTGAGGGCAAGATAGATAATTTACCAGAACGAATTAATCATTATAATGCAAGTGATATAAATCTATTGGCACGATGCCCGATGAGATACCTTTGCCAGAATATCCTTTCCCTTACAGAATTGAAAAGAATTGGAGTTGAATTTGAAAGACGAGATTGGGGAATTTTCGTCCACAAGGTTCTTGAAAGTTTTGGTAAAGATGATGGATTTAACAAAAATCTACAACAAGCATTTACATTAATGAAACAAAAAGCCAATGAACAAATTGATGCTTTCCATTATGATATGAATAATATGTTTATAAGAAAAGAGTATGAAAAGTATGTAGCAGGATTGGATGATAACAGCCAGAACGGTATTCTGAGAAATTTCTTAGAAACCGACTTTAAGGCATTTCCAGAATTCCGACCAATTGATTTTGAAAAATCTTTTGGAATAGATGATGATAACTTTTTAATTCTTGATTGGAATGGTAAGAAAATTTATATTAGCGGTAGAATTGATAGAATAGATAAAT